>JBIJAP010000151.1:0-7891 GCA_044345715.1 Rubrivivax sp. | reverse complement strand
CGGCGAGCTGTGCGGATCTTCGACGTCCTTCTCGATGGACATCAGGCCTTCCTTGCGCGCCTTCTGCAGGATGTCAAAGAGCAGCGCCAGCAGCTCCATGTAGCGCGCCTTGGTGTACTTGCTGCCCTTGAAGCAGCTCAGTGCGCCGGAGATCGTGCTCTTGATCACCGTCATCTGGTTGTTCACCAGGAAGGCGCCCAGGGTGGCGCCGCCAATCATGGCCATTTCCCAGGGCAGCGCTTTCAGGATGGGGCCCATATTGCCTCCGTGGGCGATGAACACCCCGAAGACGCACCCCATCACGACGACCCAACCGATGATGACGAACATGTAGTTTGTTCCGCGTATACAGCCGCCCCCGTCCGGGAGGGCGTCTTGCGGGAGTTATCGGCCAGCCGCTGCGGCCATTGAGCCCGACAGGCTGCCCGGCACGCGGTACAGCCACAGCGGCCGACCGTCGGCCCCGGGCAACTGCGCCCAGGGCGTCACGCCGGGCACCTCGAACTCCAGGCTGGCGAGCCAGCCGCCCGGCATCTCGGCGCAGGCCTTGACCCAGGCACGGGGCATGCTCTCGGGGCGCTGGAACAGATAGACGAGCTCGTATGCGCCCCAGGGCTCGGCCCAGAGATCGCCGCGGCGCACGGTGGCGTCGCGCTGGCGCAGACGCGCCAGCAGGCTCAGCAGCGGGCTCCACTCCAGGCCTACGAGTTCGGCCCGCGGGAACTGCCGCCGCAGCGCCGCCAGGCCGTGGCCGAGGCCGCAGCCGGCCTCGAGCACGCGCGCCGGCTCACCGGTCAGTGCGCCCAGGCCCTGCAAGGCAGCGGCGGGCGTGGGAAAGAACGGCGCGTCCCGCCAGGCGCGCACCGGGTAGGCCAGCAAGAGCGGCAGCAAGGCCACGAGCCAGGCCCAGGCCGGCAGCGCCGAGGCCACGCCGAGCGCCAGCGCCGAAGCCGGAAATCCTGCCCCCACCAGCAGGCGGCGCCAATGACCCTGCACACGCGT
Organism: Rubrivivax sp.; assembly: GCA_044345715.1. GTDB lineage: Bacteria > Pseudomonadota > Gammaproteobacteria > Burkholderiales > Burkholderiaceae_C > Rubrivivax. Next base: position 6,889 of record JBIJAP010000151.1, on the reverse strand, counting down.
CGCGGCCAAGGCGCTGGTCGCCAGCGCGAGCGCGAAGCCCAGCACCGGCCAGGCCAGCGCCGCAGCGGCTGCGAACAGCGCCCAGGCCAGGAGCCAGGCCGCCAGGGCCGGCAAGGGCCAGGGCCAGGCCCAACGCGAACGGCCGGATGTCGCCATCGTGGGAGGAGCGGTCATCGCCCCAGTGTCGGCCGAGCACGGCCGTGCCGAGCGCCGGAAGTGCGGCCGCTGCAGGGGACTCATTGGCGCCTCACGCCGGCCCGCGCAGCGTTGGCGTGCCTGAAGCCGTGCGCCGGCAAGCGTCGTGCCGAGCGCTCAGTGCAGCCGCGACTTCGCAGCCGCCATCGCCAGCACCTTGTCGTGGGCGATACGAACCTTCACGCGATCGGGCTTCACCGCGGCCTTCACGGCATGGCGCTGCTCGAGGGTGTCGCGCAACACCGGCTTGGAGTAGACATCGCCATTGGGCGCGATGAGCGCCGCCACCAGCGGCAGGTTGGCCCGCCGGCCACGCGACACGACGATGCCGATCTCGCCACTGGCCAGTTCGACAAAGCTGCCGGGCGGATACATGCCCACGCTGCGCAGCAAGGCGCTGCCGATCTCGTCGGGCTTGCCGGTCGGGCCCAGGCAGGCCCCACGCGCGGCCATCAGGGGCGACATCGCCGGCCGCCCGGCACGGCGGTTGATCTTGGCGCCGAAGATGTCCACGCGGCGCAGCAGGCGCGCCAGGCGCCCCACCGGCGCCTGGCTGGCGAGCGGCTCGTTGTCCTTGCTTTCGTCGTGGTGGTGGAGCACCACCTCGATGGCCAACAGGTCGTCCAGCCCGGCGCCTGACAGCTGCACGGCACTGCGCGCGGCATGCGTGTCGATCTCTTCCCGGTGTGCGGGCAAGAGCGGCCCATGCGAACGGGCGAGTTGGTCCTGCAGGCGCAGCATCGAGACGTTCATGGTCAGTGCGGCCAGGCCCAGACTGTCGATCTCCGTTTGCGGCCAGCCCAGCATGCGGGCCACCCGTTCGGCCACCACCTGCGTCATCCAGGCATGGCGGGCGCTGTAGTGCTCGGTGAAGTGCACGCCTTCGTACACCAGGTGATAGAGCGATTCGTCGAAGCGCTTGTCCGTCAGGGCGCGCGAACGGGCGTGCAGTTCCTGCAGGCGCGAGCGCCAGTCGGTGTCGGAACGCACCTCGCGCAGCGTCGCGTCGAGCCGGCTGCGCAGCTCGAACCAGGCGTCGCCCGTCGACTGGCTGCGCGCGGCCACCCCGACCGGTGCGTCATCGGGGCGGGCGGCGACCACGTCCTTGAGCGAGGCACCCGCGCGCAGGCGCCTGTCCATCGCGTCGTTGAGGCGGCGCTGCCAATCGGCGCAGTGGTGCTCCTCGGCGAAGAGCGGCGTGTTCAGCAGCACCTGCCGCAGGCGGTCGTCGGTGACTCTGACGCCAGCGCCCACCAGCAACCGGCCGGCGGCATCGAGCAGCGGGAACGGCAGCGCGCGGCCCAGGGGCGGCAGGTCCTTGGTGGTGATGGGAACGAGCTTCACCGTCGGGCTATCGGCCGTTCAGGGCCGGGACTGAAGGGACAAAAAAAAGCGGGCCCGTGGGGGCCCGCGCAAAGCACAGAGAACTGTGCCAGGAGGAGACGAACAATGAAAAAACGAAGGTAACGAACAGTTTTTCGGAAGCTCGGCGGCGCACTTGAGCCGGCGTTCGTGACTTGTGGCGCGGCCGGCCGTGCCGCGGGCAGCCGTGACTTCAGTGCGCGTGCGCGCCGATGCGCAGTGCGCCGGCAGCCTTGCCCTTGCCGGCGCGCGCCGGTGGGTTGCAAAGGCCGCACACGTAGTGGCGCGCGATCTCATGCGGGTGGGTCACGAAGTGCCCACCGCACTTGCTGCAGGGGGTCATGGTGAGCATGCCGTTGTCGACGAACTTCACCAGGCGCCAGGCGCGCGTCACGCTAAGCAGCGGATCCAGGCCCTCGGACTGCATCTGTTCCAGGTACAGCTGGTAGGCCTTGATCACGGTGTCGATCTCGTCGAGCGCCGCCACCTTGTTCAGGTACTCGTGAATGTTCAGGAACAGGCTGGCGTGGATGTTGGGCTGCCAAGTCATGAACCAGTCGGTGGAGAACGGCAGCTGGCCCTTGCTGGGGCTCTTGCCGGCAACCTCCTTGTACAGGCGCAGCAGGCGCTCGTAGCTGAGGTCGGTCTCGCTCTCCAGCACCTGCAGCCGGGCGCCGAGGTGGATCAGCGTGACGGCACGCTCGATCTGCCGCGCTTCGGTGAGGATGCTCTTGGTTCTGGCCATGGTGAAGTTCTCCGTCCTGTGTGTTTGTTTGTCCAAGTCGCTGGTGCGGATCCGGCTCCGCCGGGCCGCTGCCAGAGCCCCCTCGGGGGGCAGCGACCGGGAGGGAGCGTGGGGGCACCAGTCAGGCTGCTTCCTGATGGCGGCCGGCCATCAGGATGCTGGCGTGCAGGCGGCTCATGCCGTCGTTGGCCGAGCCCTTGCCGTGGCTGGTGATGAGGTTCCAGACCAGGTCGTCGTCCATGCGGAAGCGGCACAGCAGTGTGTTGCCCGCGGCGATCTTCATCATCTGCGCCGGCGTCAGCGTGTTGATGAGGTTGGCGTTGTCCTCGCTCAGGCCGAGGCGGAACAGCGCCTGTTCCTTGTCGTGGCGCACCAGGCTCTGGGCCAGCATCAGGTAGCTCAGGTTGGCTTCGCGGATTTCGGCGAGGATTTGTTCGGAGGTCATGGTGAGGGTCCTGCTGTGTGCGGTGGAAGATGGCGGGTGCCGGTCGATGGAGTGAACTGTAGGCAGGCGAATTGCACCTGCCCATGGGGCCAGTTCCGTGGCTGGAGTCCCGCTTCTTCCCGGCGTCTTGTCAGGCAATTTCCTACACGGCCCGCGGCCCGTGAACGGCGTCACGCTTAGGCGCCAATACGGCAAGAGCCCCGCGACGCCAGGCGCCGCGGGGCTCTTGGGGAGGGCTGGCGCTGCTGCGCCAGCGCGGGTCAGAAGCTGTAGTTCAGGCTCGCGGTGTAGGTGCGGCCGCGCGGGTCGGTGTAGGTCGGGTCGTAGCTCGCCAGGAAGTAGTACGCCTGGTTCGAGAACGGCGGGTCGGTGTTCAGCAGGTTCAACACACCGCCGCGCAGCTTGAGCTGCTTGGTCACCTGCCACGATGCTGTCAGGTCCCAAAGCGAGTAGGCCTTCACGCGGTTCTCTGGCACCAAGCGGCCCGTGTCCAGGTTGATTGCCGTGTTCTGGTCGGTGTACGAACTGTAGTAGTTGTTGGCCAGCGACACGCCGAAGCCGCCCAGATCCCAGTCGCCGCTCAGGCGGTGGCGCCAGCGCTGCACGACGCCGTCGTTGACGAACTTGCCCAAGTTGCTGACGAACGGGTCGCCAGGGGCCGTCTGCTTCTTCGACTCCATCACGTAGGTGCCACTCAGGCGGGCGCCGAATCGGCCGATCGACGAGGCCTCGCCACGCCAGTCGAGCGTGAGGTCCAGGCCCGATGTTTTCTGCTGGCCCTGGTTGCGCTTCTGCAGCAGGATGTTGGTGATGACGTCGTCGGCATCACGCGTGACGAGGCCGCCATACTTGCCGAGGTTGGCCAGGATGAGCTCCTCGCCAATGTCGCTGATGACGTCCTTCTTGAGGATGTTCCAGTAGTCCACCGTGATGCTGGTGCTCTTGATCGGCTCGAAGACGACGCCGAACGAGAACTGCCGGCTCTTCTCGGGCTTCAGGTCGGGATTGGCGCGACGCTCCACCGGCCACTGGTCGGCACAGAAGCGCAGGTCGCCGCCCTCGATGGCGCACTGCACCGGGTCGGGAAGGATGGCGCTGGACACGCCAAACACCGTGGGCCGGAACAGCTCCGAGAAGCTCGGCGCGCGGAAGCCGGTGCCGAAGCTGCCGCGCAGCAGCAGCTCCTTGCTCGCTTCGAAGCGCAGGCCCAGCTTGGGATTCGTGGTGTTACCCACGCCGCTGTAGCGGTCGTGGCGCAGCGCCACCTGCAGCTCGAGCTGCTTGCTGAACGGCGCCACCAGCTCGGCGTACACGGCATTGACGGTGCGCGAGTTCGAGGTGGCCTTGATGTCATTCAGCCCGGCGGCGCTGCGGTCGCCGGCGATGTCGTTGCTCTGCAGCAGCGCCGAGGGCGTGAACTGCTGCTTCTCGCGCCGCGTCTCTGCGCCGAGCGCCAGTTGCAGCTCGCCGCCGCCGAGCTTGCCCAACACGGTGGAGCCCTTCACGTCGACGCTGTCGACCGTGCCCTTGCTCTGGCGCGCCTCGTCGTCCACGCGCGCACCGGCGATGATGGCCTTGCCCGCGGCCCCGGAGTTGCCGTTCAGGCTGATGGCACCGCTCTTGATGCCGTCGGCAATGGCGCGGTAGCGGAAGTAGCCGTTGACGTAGCGGTCCACCGCCTCGTTGACGCTGTGGTTCACGGCCGCGTCGTAGTCCCAGCCCGCCAGCGTGCCCGAGACGCCCAGCACCACGCGCGTGGCGTCGCTCGTCACCTCGTTCGTACGGTTGCCCATCTCCTTCGTGCGCAAGCGCACGCCGTTGATGACGCCGGTGATGCCGGCCGCCGCGAACTGCGGCACCACGGCCGCCGGCACGCGGTCGTCCACACCGCCCACGACGTTGCGCAGGCGCAGCGGCACCGGGCTCAGCACGTAGTCGGTATTGGTCTGGCTCTTCATCAGCTCGGCAAAGGCCTGGTGGTCACCACCCAGCGAGAGCACCGCCCGGCCGAGGAAGCCGATCTTGTCCGAGGCCGGGTAGATCTCGGTGTCGGCCATGTAGTTGTAGGTGCAGCCGCTGGGGCCACCCACCGCGCCCGGCGCGTACACGCTTTCCGGCGGGTTGCAGGCCGGCCGGGTGAAGTTGATGCGGTTGTTGGTGAAGCCGTAGCCGCCAGCGGTGTTGAGCGCGTTGCGCTGCGCCGTGCTGATGTCGAAGTTGGCCGGCACCGGAAAGCTCGACAGCAGGTTGCCCAGCCGGTTGGGGATGTCGTTCGCCGCGATGAAGTCGCGCTCGCTGGAGCGCAGGCCGTCGAGCTTCTGCACGTCGAGCACACCCATGACGTTGAAGCCCTGGTTGGTCAGGTCGCCGAAGCCTGCCGAGACCGTGGCAGTGCGCTTGCCGGCGCCGCCCTGCTGCGACGCCGCCGCCGAGGCCGACACGTCGGCACCGCGGTAGTCGCGTCGCGTGATGAAGTTGATGACGCCGCCGATGGCGTCGGTGCCGTAGATGGCGCTGGCGCCGTCCTTCAACACCTCCACGCGCTGGATGGCGCCGGCCGGGATGTTGTTCAGGTCCACGCCGGCGCTGTCGCCGGGGCTGGCGAAGTTGGCCAGGCGGCGCCCGTTCAGCAGCACCAGCGTCGAGCTGGTGCCGATGCCGCGCAGGTTGGCCGAGTTGAAGCCGCGCTGGCCCGACGTGCCGTCGCTGATGCTGGCGCCGTCCGACAGGCCGTTGCTGTTGGCGCTGATCTTCGTCAGCAGCTCGGCGGCGGTGGTGACGCCGGACTTGTCGATGTCTTCGCGGCTGATGGTCTGCACCGGCAGCGCGGTCTCGCTGGCCAGGCGCTTGATGCTCGAGCCGGTGATCTCGACGCGGGTGCCGGCGGCTTCTTGCGCGGCGGCGGAGCCAACCGCCACCAGGGCGGCCAGCGTGAGGGTGGACAGGGCGAATCGACGGGCGTGCATGCAGGTTTCCTTCGCGAGCGGCGGGCCCGGCGGGCGGATCCCGGCGGCCTTGCTGGCGGCGCAATGTAGGCAGGCGTCAGCGGCGCCACCAGAGGGCGAAGGCGTGTCGGTCGCGGTGGGACAAGTGGGTGTCGCTTGGGCGCAGGTCGGCAGGCGCGGGCGGCTGCAGCGCGGTGACACCATCGCGGCCATGCTGCAGAAGTTGCTCCAAAACGGGCTCAGGTTCACGCTGGCCGCCTTCGCGGCGGTGCTGCTGCCCGCCCTACCCGCCCTGGCCACACCCGGCGGCACCACGGTGGCCATCGGCGGCGCGCTGCAGGACGGCACGGCCGCAATCTGGCAGCGCCTGGCCACCCTCGTGCAGGCCGCGCCGGCCGGGCGCGACTGCTGGCACGTGATCACCATCGCCTCGGCCGAGCCCGACGAGGCCGCGGCGCGCGTCGTCGCCAACCTGGCCCGCCACGGCGCCCGCGGCCTGCACCTGCGCGTGGGCCCGCGCATCGCCGACACCGACGCGGCCGACGCCCGCTGGGCCGAAGAGCTGCGCCGCTGCCACGGCGTCTACATGACCGGCGGCGCGCAGGCGCGGCTTGTCGACACGCTGCGCCCGGGCGGCCGGCCGACGCCGCTGCTGCGCGCGATGCAGGCGCTGTGGGCCGAAGGCGGCGCCGTGGCCGGCAGCAGCGCCGGTACGGCGGTGCTGAGCGCGGTGATGTTCCGCGACGCGCCCGACCCGCTGTCGGCCATGAAGGGCCGGCTGCGCGAAGGCCAGGAATGGGACCGCGGCTTCGGCCTGCTGCCCGCGGGCGTGGTTGTCGACCAGCACGCCGTGCGGCGCGGACGCATCGCGCGCCTCTTGCCGCTGCTGCACGCCAGCGGCGGCACGCTGGGCGTGGCAGTAGAGGAGAACTCGGCCGCCGTCTTCACACCCGGCGGCTTCGAGGTGTTGGCGGGTACGGGCGGCGGCGTGCTGGTGGTGGAGCCCGGCCAGCGCACGCCGCACCCCGGCGGCGCTTATGGGCTGCAAGGCGCCACGCTGCACTGGCTGGACAGCGGCGACCGCTTCGAGCTCGCCACCCGCCGCATCACGCCTTCGCCCACGCGCCGCGCCGGCACGCTGCTGCAGCCGCTGGACCCAGCCCACCGCGGCTACCGCCGCGGCGCCTGGTACTACGC
>JBIJAP010000102.1:0-9703 GCA_044345715.1 Rubrivivax sp. | reverse complement strand
GTGGTAGGGCCCGTAGTTGTTGCTGCAGTTGGTGGTGAGCACCGGCAGCCCGTAGGTGTGGTGCCAGGCGCGCACCAGGTGGTCGCTGGCGGCCTTGCTGGCGCTGTAGGGGCTGTTGGGCTCGAACGGGTGGGTCTCGGTGAAGGCGGCGTCGCCCGGGCCCAGGCTGCCATAGACCTCGTCGGTGCTCACGTGCAGGAAGCGGAACGCCGCCTTTTCATCGGCAGGCAAGGCCCCCCAGTGCGCGCGCGTGGCCTCCAGCAGCGTGAACGTGCCTTCGACGTTGGTCTTGATGAAGGCGCCCGGGCCGTGGATGCTGCGGTCGACGTGGCTCTCGGCCGCGAAGTGAACCAGCGCGCGTGGGCGGTTCTCGGCCAGCAGGCGGTCGAGCAGCGGGCGGTCGCTGATGTCGCCGCGCACGAACACGTGCCGCGCATCGCTTTGGAGCGACGCCAGGTTCTCGCGGTTGCCGGCGTAGGTGAGGGCGTCGAGGTTGATCACGGGCTCGTCGGACTGCGCGAGCCAGTCGAGCACGAAGTTGCTGCCGATGAAGCCGGCGCCACCCGTCACCAGTACCGTCATTTCAGGATCTCCCGTAAGTGTCTTCGAAGCGCACGATGTCGTCCTCGCCCAGGTAGCTGCCGGACTGCACCTCGATCAGCTCCAGCGGCACCTTGCCCGGGTTGCGCAGGCGGTGCTTCTCGCCCAGCGGAATGTAGGTGCTCTGGTTCTCGGCCAGCAGGATCACCCTGTCGCCCACCGTGACCTCAGCCGTGCCGGTGACGACGATCCAGTGTTCGGCGCGGTGGTGATGCATCTGCAGGCTCAAGGACGCACCTGGCTTGACCATGATGCGCTTGACCTGGTCGCGCGGGCCCTGGTCGATGCTGTCGTACCAGCCCCAGGGCCGATGCACCTTGCGGTGCAGCGCCTGCTCGCCGCGCTGCTCCTTGCCAAGGCGGTTGACGATGGCCTTGACGTCCTGGCTGCGCTCGCGCCGCGTCACCAGCACGGCGTCGGGCGTTTCCACCACGATGACGTCGTCCAGCCCGATCAGGCTGACCAGCCGGCTGGTGGCCTGCACCAGCGTGTTGCGGCAGTCGTGCACGATGGCGTCGCCCACCTGCGCGTTGCCGGCTGCATCTTTCGGTGCCACCTGCCACACGGCCTCCCAGGCGCCGAGGTCGTTCCAGCCGGCGGCCAGCGGTTCCATGCGGATGTCGAGCACGCCAGGGCACTTCTCCATCACGGCGTAGTCGACCGACTCCGACGGCACGGCCGCGAAGGCCGCCTTGTCGGGCCGCACGAAGACGCCGTCATTGCGGCGCGGCGCAAACGCGGCACGGCAGGCGCTGGCGATGTCGGGGCGGAAGCGCTCCAGCGCGGCCATCCACACCGAGGCCTTGAGCACGAACATGCCGGCATTCCAGAAGTAGCCGCCCTGGGCGAGGTACTTCTGCGCCGTGGCCAGATCAGGCTTCTCGACGAACTGCGCGACCTTGGGGCCGTCGGCGCGGATGTAGCCGTAGCCGGTTTCGGGGCGGTCGGGGCTGATGCCGAGGATGACGATGACGCCTTCGGCTGCCGCCTCCACCGCGCGCCGCAGCGAGGCCGTGAACGCAGCCTCGTCGGTGACGGTCTGGTCGGCCGGGGTCACCACCAGCACCGAGTCGGCACCGGACTCCAGTGCTTGCAGCGCCGCCAGAGTGAGGGCTGGCGCGGTGTTGCGGCCCACGGGCTCCAGCAGCACGGCGCCGGGCTCGACCTGCATGTCGCGCAACTGGTCGAGCACCATGAAGCGGTGCTCTTCGTTGCCGACGATGGCCGGCTGCGCCACGGCGATGGCCTTGCCGCCGCCGTCCTGCCCCAAGCCCATCAACCGCCCCACGGCCTGCTGGAACAGGCTCTGCGTGCCGCCGCCGAGCACCAGAAACTGCTTCGGAAAGCCGCTGCGCGACAGCGGCCACAGGCGCGTGCCCGAGCCGCCGGCCATCACCACCGGCCATACCGTCGTTGTCGTCTCGCGTGTGCTCATGCTTCGAATCCGTTCGGGTTGTTCGATTGCCAGCGCCAGGCATCGGTGCACATGGTCGCCAGATTCCGCGTCGCGCGCCATCCCAGCAGCTGCTGCGCCCGCGACGGGTCGGCCCAGCAGGAGGCCACGTCGCCGGGGCGCCGGGGCCGGATCTCGTAGGGTATCGCGCGCCCGCTGGCGGCGGCAAAGGCGGCCACGACCTCCAGCACGCTGTGGCCGCGGCCCGTGCCCAGGTTGACAGTGAACGAGCCGGCGTGATCCAGCAAGCGTTGCACCGCCGCGACGTGCCCCTCGGCCAGGTCGACGACATGGATGTAGTCGCGCACGCCAGTGCCATCGGGCGTGTCGTAGTCATCGCCCCAGACCGAAAGCCTGTCGCGCCGGCCCACGGCCACCTGGCTGACATAGGGCATCAGGTTGTTGGGCGTGCCGCGCGGGTCTTCGCCGATGCGGCCGCTGGCGTGCGCGCCCACCGGGTTGAAGTAGCGCAAGAAGGCCGTTTGCCAGCCTGCCTCGGCCGCGCCCAGGTCGGCAAGGATCTGCTCGCCCATCAGCTTGGTGCGGCCGTAGGGGTTGGTGGCGTCGACGCGGGCCGATTCGTCCAGCGGCAGCCGCTCGGGTTGGCCGTAGACGGTGGCACTGGAGCTGAAGACGAAGCGGCCGATCTTTCGCGCCAGCAGGGCTTCGCACACCGCGACGAGGCCGCCGATGTTGTTGCGGTAGTAGGCCAGCGGCATGGCCGCCGATTCACCCACGGCCTTGAGCGCTGCGAAGTGCACGGTGGCGTCGATGCGGTGGCGATCGAGCACGGCCGCGACCGCGGCGGTATCGCCGACGTCAGCCCGCTCGAACACCGGCGTGCGGCCGCCTAGCTCGGCCAGGCGCTGCAGCACCACAGGCGAGCTGTTGCGGAAGTCGTCGACGCCGACGACATCGAAGCCGGCCTGCCACAGCGCCAGCCAAGTGTGCGAGCCGATGTAGCCGGTGGCGCCGGTGAGCAGAATGGTGGCCATGGTGTCCTCGTGGTCGTTGGCGCTGTAGGCGCTGTGGGCGTTCAGCGCATCGTCGCCTGGGCGTAGCAGCCCAGGCTCGTGCCCTTCAGGCGACTGCTGAAGTTGCCAGTGGCACGGCGGCTCTCGTGGCGCAGGTCGCAGCCCAGCAGCGACCAGCGGTAAGGCGCCCAGCGGGCGCCCAGCGTCACGATCGTCGTCTCGTCGATGCCGGTGGCCACCCGGCGCAGCGCGCCATCGAACACAGTCCGCGTGCGGCTGTCGACGTCGCGACGCGTCAGCTGCACGCTGCTGGACCAGGCCACCTTGGCCGTGGCCGACCAGTCGAGCTGGGCGCGCAGCGAGTCGATCGTGCGCAGTTCCGACTGCACCGCCGGCAAGTCCAAGAAGAAGGGCACCCGCACGAAGGTGGGGAAGTTGTCCTGGCCCTTCTCGCGTGCGAGCCGCGAGCTGAGGAAGAGCTTTCCCGTGGGCCGCCAGTTCCAGCCGAGCGAGCCGCTGATGCTGTCGAAGTCGCGGTCGCCGCCCCGTTCGTACTGCGTCTGGCCAGTGCCGATACGGGCGTCGAGCTGGCTCGCACCGCTGGGCTGCCAGCGCGCCCCGAGATCGACACCGCGCTGCGTGAAGCGGTCGTCTTCGAAGCCATCAGCGACGGCGCGGAACGTCGGGAACTGCCCGCGTACCTCGCGGACCGACAGCGAGGTCTCGAGCGCCGGGCCGGGCCGCCACGCCAGCCCCACGGCGGCGTTCTGCTGGTCGAGGTTCTGCGCCTGCACCGAGGCCAGGTCGAGCGAGTTGCGAACCCGGCGCAGGCCTGCGGAGACCTCGAGGCTCCATTCGGTGATGACGCCGACGCTGGCGCTGGCGTTGACACCCTGGGTGGTGACGAAGTTCTTCTGCGCGAGCAGGCCGATGACATCGGCGTTGAACGTCGACAGCGCGCGCGAGCTGCCCACGCTGAGCTGGCCCGAGATGCGCTCGACGGTTGTCCAGTCGAGGCTGGCGGTGCCGCTGTAGCTCTGGTTGTCGTAACGGTCGTTGCGGGCGAAGCGGTTGTCGCGCAGGCTCAGGCTGGCCTGCAGGCGCTGGCGGCCGATGGGTTGGTCGAGGCCAGCAATCAAGGCCGTGCTGCTGAGCGTGTCGCTGCGGCTCTGGCCAACCAGGGGCTCCTGGCCGTCGCCCAGTCGCAGCAGGTTGTCGTCTTGCGTCAGCGAGAGCAGGCCGCTCAGGTACCACGGGCTCGACTGCGACGAGGCGCTGCCCGCCAGCGCCAGCAGCGCAGCGAAGGCGACGGCCTGCAGTCGGCGGTCAGTACGCATGGCGGTCGATGAACACCAGCTTGATGGTGCGCGCGATGATCTGCAAGTCCAGGCCCAGCGTCCAGTTTCGCAGGTACTCGAGGTCGTACTCCACTCGGGCCTGCATCTTCTCGATGGTGTCGGTTTCGCCACGGTGGCCATGGATCTGTGCCCAGCCGGTGATGCCAGGCTTGACCTTGTGGCGCACCATGTAGGCCTTGATGAGCTGCCGGTACTGCTCGTTGTGTGCCACGGCGTGCGGGCGCGGGCCGACGATGCTCATGTGGCCCTGCAGCACGTTGAAGAACTGCGGCAGCTCGTCCAGCGAGGTGCGGCGCAGGAAGGCGCCGAAGGGCGTGATGCGCGGGTCGCCCTTGGTCGCCTGCGGCACCACGGCGCCGTCGTCCTGGGTGTGCATGCTGCGGAACTTCCAGACCACGATCTCGGTGCCGTCCAGTCCGTTGCGGCGTTGGCGGAAGATCGCCGGTCCCGGGCTCGTGAGCTTCACACCGATGGCGATGCCCAGCAGCAGCGGCGAGATCAGCACCAGGATCAGCGAGGCCAGCACGACGTCCTCGATGCGCTTGACGAGCCGGTTGGTGCCGGTGAACGGCGTCTCGCACAGGCCGACCACCGGCACGCCGTTCATGTCCTGCAGCCGACCCTGGATGATGCTGATGCCGAACACGTCGGGCACGAAGAACACGCTGGCGGTGGTGCCTTGCACCTGCTCGAGCAGCTCGACGATGCGCGGTTGGCTGCCCAGCGGCAGCGTGATGTAGACCTCGTGCACGCCGCGCTCCCGCACGTACTCGGCCACCTGGCGCAGGCTGCCGAGTCGCATCAACATCGCGTCGGGGTCGACGCGCTCGTCGGCGCGGTCGTCGAAGTAGCCCAGGAACGACAGCCCGATGTCACCGCGCGCCCGGAAGGCGTTCGCCACCTTCACGCCCTGCGCACCGGCGCCCACCACCACCGCGGTGCGGCGGTTCTCGGGCTGCGCTGCCAGCCGGCGCAGCAGCGCGCGGCCGCTGAAGTAGGTCAGCCACAGCAGCGCCGGCGTGACCACCGCCCACCAGAACACGATGTCCGGCTCGAACAGATTCAAGCTGCGCGTGGCGTAGCCGCACAGCAGCAGGATGGCCAGCAGCGCCAGCCAGGAGGTGCCGATGTCGACGGCGGCGTTCAGCGGCCGGTCCCAGAAGCGGTTGCGGCCCGGGAAGGTGAGCGCAAAGACGAGCAGGCACAGCGTCAGGTCCGAGCGCCCAATGGGCTCGTCGAAGGCGTGCGAGACGGTCAGGAACACCAGCACCGTCAGTGACGGCTCCAGGAAGGCCGCCACCAGCGACGTCACCGACTGCGGTGCGCTGTAGAAGGTCCTCTTGTAGCCTCGTTCTTCGAACATCGTTGGGGCGGCCGGGACGGCGGCGGATAAGCATGAACAGGGGCCGCGAGACGGTGTGTCGGCAAAGGCGCGGATTCTGGCCCATCTCCGTGGCAATCCCGGGACCGTCGCCCCGGCGTGAATGCGGGGGACAGGCCGTCGCACAGGGGTCGGCTGCCTACAATTGGGGGATGTTGCACAGTCTCCAGGCCATGCTGGCGCCGGCACTCGCCGAGCGCCTCACGCTGCTGCTCAACCACGTGCTGGCCTCCGAAGCCGTGGCCACCGAGCGCCTATCGCCGCACCGCGGCGCCACGCTGCAGCTGACGCTCGAGCGTTGGCCCTCGCTGCTGCCGCCGCCGCCCGTGCTGTCGTGGCGCATCACGCCGGCCGGCCTGCTGCAGTGGAACGGCGTCGACGGCCTGGTGCCGGCCGAAGGCACGGCGCCGCGGCTGGCGGTCAGCATCGATGCCTCCAACCCCGCCATGCTGGTGGCGCAGGCCCTGGCGGGCGAGCCGCCGGCGGTGCGCATCGATGGCGATGCGGCCCTGGCCGGCGACGTGAACTGGCTGCTGCAGAACCTGCGCTGGGACGTGGCCGCCGAACTCGAGCGCCTGTTCGGGCCTCAGGTGGCCGGCGTGCTGCACCCTCTGGGCCGCACGCTCGGCCAGGGGCTGCGCAGCGCCTTGCAAGGCCTGGCCTCGATCGGCGAAAGCCTCCGCGCGCGCCGTGGCTGAACGCCGCCGGCGCCGCCCGCCGGGGTGCGGCCGATGAAGCACCTGCTGCGGCTGGCGTTCATCGTCATCACCGTGCTGCGCTTCGGCCTTGACGAGGTCGCGCTCAGCGTGTTCCCGCAGCCTTGGGTGCGCCTGCTCGTGCGCTTGGCCACGCTGGGCCGCAAGCTCGATCGCCCGCGGGGCGAGCGCCTGCGCCAGGGCCTGGAGCGCCTCGGGCCCATCTTCGTGAAGTTCGGCCAGGTGCTGTCGACGCGCCGCGACCTGATCCCGCTCGACGTGGCCGACGAACTGGCGGCGCTGCAGGACAAGGTGCCGCCGTTCCCGGCCGCGCAATCGCGTGTCCTCATCGAACAGGCCTTTGGCCGGCCCATCGACGCCGTGTTCGCGCGTTTCGAGGCCGAGCCGGTGGCCAGCGCCTCCATCGCGCAGGTGCACTTTGCCGTATTGAAGGACGGCCGCGAGGTCGCCGTGAAGGTGCTGCGCCCGGGCATGCGCGATGTCATCGAGCAAGATCTGGCCCTGCTGCACACGATTGCCGCCTGGGTGGAGCGGCTGTCGGCCGACGGCCGGCGCCTGAAGCCGCGCGAGGTGGTGGCCGAGTTCGACGGCTACCTGCACGACGAGCTCGACCTCGTGCGCGAGGCCGCCAACGGCACGCAGCTGCGGCGCAACATGGACGGCCTCGGCCTCGTGCTGATCCCCGAGATGGTGTGGGAGCTGTGCACCGAGAGCGTCATCGTGATGCAGCGCATGCGCGGCGTGCCCATCGGCCAGACCGAGCGGCTGCGCGAGGCGGGTGTCGACTTCAAGAAGCTCTCGCGCGACGGCGTGACGATCTTCTTCACCCAGGTGTTCCGCGACGGCTTCTTCCACGCCGACATGCACCCGGGCAACATCATGGTGAGCCTCGAGCCGGCCACCTTCGGCCGCTACATTGCACTCGACTTCGGCATCATCGGCACGCTCACCGAGACCGACAAGGAATACCTCGCCTACAACTTCATCGCCTTCTTCAGGCGAGATTACAAGCGGGTTGCCGAGCTCCACATCGAAAGCGGCTGGGTGCCGCCCGACACCCGCGTGGGCGATCTCGAAGGCGCCATCCGCGCCGTCTGCGAGCCGCAGTTCGACCGGCCGCTGAAGGACATCTCGCTCGGCCAGGTGCTGTTGCGGCTGTTCCAGACTTCGCGCCGCTTCAACGTCGAGATCCAGCCGCAGCTGGTGCTGCTGCAGAAGACGCTGCTCAACATCGAGGGCCTGGGCCGCCAGCTCGACCCCGACCTCGACCTCTGGACCACGGCCAAGCCGTTTCTGGAGCGCTGGATGAACGAGCAGGTCGGCTGGCGCGGCCTGCTCGGCCGGCTCGAGCGCGAGGCGCCGCGCTACGCGCAGCTGCTGCCGGCGCTGCCACGCCTGCTGCACGACACGCTGCGCGAGCGCTCGCAGCCCCGTTCCGACCCGATGCTGGCCGAGCTGGTGGCCGAGCAGCGCCACATCCGGCGGCTGCTGCAGGCCGTGGTGTGGGGTGCGGGTGCGGTGCTGCTGGCCGTGGTCACCGCGCTGGTGGTGGTGCTGGCGGGCTGAAGGCGGGCTGAGGTCGGCGGCACGCCGGGGTCACCGAGCCCAGGACAAACCCGGAGCGCTGCCCGTATCATCGCGGGTTCGGCCGCTTCAGACGGCGACTACTCCCTCCGGGGCGCACCATGCCCATCTACGCCTACCGCTGTTCAGCCTGCGGCCACGCGAAAGACGTGCTGCAGAAGATGAGCGATCCCATGCTCACCACCTGCCCGGCTTGCGGCGCCGATACCTACTCCAAGCAGGTCACGGCCGCCGGCTTCCAGCTCAAGGGCTCGGGCTGGTACGTGACCGACTTCCGGGGTGGCATCACCGGCGGCAAGGCTGCCGATGCCGCGGCCGACAAGCCGGCCAGCGCCAGCGACGGCAAGCCGGCCGATAAACCGGCTGCTGAGAAACCTGCTGCCGACAAGCAGGCGGCGCCAGCCGCGGCCCCCCTGCCGCCGCCCGCCCCCAGCACCTGACCGACCGGCCTGCATCTTGAAGAAATACATCGTCGCCGGCCTGCTCGTCTGGATGCCGCTGGCCATCACGATCGCCGTGCTGAGCTGGCTGCTCGGCGCGGTCGACGGGGTGTTTGCGTGGTTCCTGTCGGCCAGCCAGGCAGTGATGCCGCAGAGCGCGCACGCCGGCATCGAGCGGCTGCGCCACGTGCCGGGCCTGAGCGTCATCGTGCTGGCGGCGCTGCTGATCCTGACCGGCGTCTTCGCCGCCAACATCTTCGGCCAGTGGTGGTTGCGCCAGTGGGACCGCGTGCTGGGCAAGATCCCCATCGTCAAGAGCATCTACAACTCGGTCAAGCAGGTCTCGGACACGCTGTTCTCGAGCTCTGGCAACGCCTTCCGCGAAGCCGTGCTGGTGCAGTACCCGCGCCAGGGCTCGTGGACGATCGCCTTCGTCACCGGCAAGCCCGGCGGCGAGGTCGCGGCCCAGTTGCCGGCCGACATGCTGAGCGTGTACGTGCCGACGACGCCCAACCCGACCTCGGGCTTCTTCCTGATGATCCCGCGCGCCGACGTCATCGAGCTCAGGATGAGCGTCGACCAGGCGCTGAAGTACGTCATCTCGATGGGTGTGGTCGTGCCGCCGCCGCCGGCGGCACCGCGCCCGGTGGTGGCCCGAAATTGACCGGGCGGGCCGGCCCGGCAACCGGCCCGTCCTGACGCCTGGCGCCTCGTGCGCCGGCCGCATGCAGAGCCTTCAACGCCTGTCGAGGCGGCGCCGTCCCCGGTGATGGAGCGGCCGCGCGACGAACCAAGTCAAGTCTCCAGCTGGAACCGACAACATGCGAACCACCTACTGCGGCCTCGTCAGCGAAACGCTGCTGGGCCAGACCGTCACCCTCATGGGCTGGGCCCACCGCCGCCGCGACCACGGCGGCGTGATCTTCATCGACCTGCGCGACCGCGAGGGCCTGGTGCAGGTCGTCTGCGACCCCGACCGCCCCGAGATGTTCCGCACCGCCGAGGGCGTGCGCAACGAGTTCTGCCTGCAGCTCACCGGCGTCGTGCGCGCACGGCCGGCCGGCACCGAGAACAGCACGCTCACCAGCGGCAAGATCGAGGTGCTGGCGCACACGCTGGAGGTGCTCAACGCGAGCGTCACGCCGCCGTTCCCGCTCGATGACGAAAACCTCAGCGAGACGGTGCGCCTGACGCACC
>JBIJAP010000101.1:0-9724 GCA_044345715.1 Rubrivivax sp. | reverse complement strand
CCACGCGCGCACGCCGCATGGGTGACCTGGTCGCGCACGATGCCGTGTCGGGCGGCACGCTTCCAAGCTCATGGTCGTGCCCTCCCCGAAGTGAACCAGGGGCATCGTGGGCCCGTGGGCCGAGGGGGTCTGTGCGGTGCCGAACTCCGCGTGCGGGCTGGCGGGTCAGCGCCGATCGCCCATCGCGTGGGCGATGGTCGAGAGGTCCACGTATTCCAATTCGCTGCCCGCGGGCACGCCACGCGCGAGCCGGGTGACTTTCAGGTCGCGCGCCAGCAAGGCTGCCTGCAGCGCCTGCGCCGTGACCTCGCCCTCGGCCGTGAAGCCCGTGGCGAGGATCACTTCTTCCACCACGCCGTCGGCCGCGCGTGCCAGCAGCGCCTGGGCACCGATGTCGGCCACACCCACGCCGCGCAGCGGGTCGAGCCGGCCCATCAGCACGAAGTACAGGCCCTTGAAACTGCCGCTGCGCTCGAGCGCGGCCTGGTCGGCCGGCGTCTCGACCACGCACAGCAGCCGCGCGTCGCGGCGGCCATCGGTGCAGGTGCTGCAGACCTCGTGCTCGCTGAAGGTGTGGCAGCGCGTGCAGTGGCGCATCGACAGCATGGCGTGCGTCAGCGCGGCCGACAGCCGGCGCGCGCCGTCGCGGTCATGCTGAAGCAGGTGGAAGGCCATGCGCTGCGCCGACTTCTGGCCCACGCCGGGCAGGCGCTGTAGCGCCTCGATCAGGCCGTCGAGTGCGGCTTCGGCCATGCTGCGATCAGAAGGGGAACTTCATCCCGGGCGGGAGCGGCATGCCGGCGGTGAGCTTGCCCATCTTCTCGGTGCTCACCTCCTCGGCGCGGCGCACGGCGTCGTTGAAGGCGGCGGCGACGAGGTCTTCGAGCATGTCCTTGTCGTCGGCCAGCAGGCTGGGGTCGATGACGACGCGCTTGACGTCGTGCTTGCAGGTCATCGTCACCTTCACGAGGCCGGCGCCGCTCTGGCCCTCGACCTCTAGCAGCGCCAGCTCGTCCTGGGCGCGCTTCATGTTTTCCTGCATCTGCTGCGCCTGCTTCATCAAGCCGGCGAGTTGGCCCTTCATCATGGGGAAGTCTCCTGGGGTAGTGGGTTCAGACGGGCCGGATCGAGCCCGGCACGAGACGCGCGGTCTTGAACTGGCCGAGCAGTTCGCGCACCACGGGGTCGGCTTCGATCAGCGCCTCGGCAGCCGCCTGGCGCTGCGCGCGGTCGGCGGCATCGCGCTGGGCAGGCGTGTCTTCGGGCTGCCCGGCTTCGAGTGCGATCTGCACCGGCTCGCCCAGCTGCGCGGCCAGCGCGAGCGTGAGCTTGTCGGCCAGCGCCGGGTTGCGCAGCGGCTCGCGCGCCACGGCCAGGCGCCAGGTGGGCGGCATGCTCTTGGCGTCGATGGCCATGAGGCCGGCCTGCCAGGCCAGCTCGCGCACCAGCGCGGCCACGGTGCCGGCCTCGATGAGCGATTGCACGGTGGCCTGCCAGCGGTCGGCGAGGGCGGTGTCGGCGGCCGGGGCCGGTGCGGACACTGCGGCTGGGGCGGGCACCGGTGCAGCCGCCACGGCGGATGGCCGTGCGGTCTCGAACGGCGGCGCCGCCGGCTCGCTGGCGACGGCGAGCCGCACCGCAGCCACGGTCGGCAGCGGCACCGCCGCTCGCGCCGGCACCACGGCCATCGCGGGTGGCGCCGGCGCGCGCAGCGGCGCCGCGGCTCGCGGTGGTTGCAGCGGCGGCGTCGCTGCCACGCGCCCCGCAGGCGGAAAGGCCAGAAACCGCAGCAGCACCATCGTCAGCGCGCCGTGCTCGTCGGACATCAGCGCCAGCTCGGCGCGGCCGTGCACGACCATGCCGTATAGCAGCTGGGTCTCGTCGGGCGCGAGCTGTGGCGCGAGCGCGCGCGCGACCTCGGTTTCGGGCTCGGCGTCGTCCAGCGCGCCGGGCACGGCCTGCTCGATGGCCATCTGCTGCAGCAGCTGCGCCAGTTCTTCGAGCGTGGCCTCGGCGCTGAGGCCCGCGGCGCGCAAGGCATCGACCGTGGCCAGCACGGCCACGGCATCGCGACGCGCGAGCGCCTCCACCAGGGCGGCGGCATGGCTGCGGTCCACGCTGCCGAGCATGGTGCGCACCACATCCTCGGCCAGCCGGCCGCCGCCGTAGGCGATGGCCTGGTCGGTGAGCGACAGGCCGTCGCGCATGGAGCCGCGCGCCGCGCGTGACAACAGACGCAGCGCCCCCGTCTCGGCGGGAATGTGCTCGGCTTCGAGCACGCGCGCCAGGTGTTCGCGCACGGTGGCCGGCGCCATCGGCCGCAGGTTGAACTGCAGGCAGCGGCTCAGCACCGTGGGCAGCACCTTGTCGGGGTCGGTGGTGGCCAGCACGAACTTCAGGTACTCGGGCGGCTCCTCGAGTGTCTTCAGCAACGCGTTGAAGGCGTCCTTCGAGAGCTGGTGCGCCTCGTCGATCATGAAGACCTTGAAGCGGCCGACGCCGGGCTTGTAGGCGGCACGCTCGATGAGATCGCGGATCTCGTCCTTGCCGCCGTTGCTGGCGGCGTCCATCTCGACGTAGTCGATGTAGCGGTCGGCGTCGATCTCGGTGCAGGCCTGGCACACGCCGCAGGGCTCGGCGGTGATGCCGCCGGTGCCGTCGGGACCGGTGCAGTTCAGGCTCTTGGCGAGGATGCGGCTGACGGTGGTCTTGCCGATGCCGCGTGTGCCCGTGAACAGGTAGGCGTGGTGCAGCCGCCCCTGCGTGAGTGCATTCGTCAGGGCCTGCACCACATGCTCCTGGCCGACCATCTCCGCGAAGCGGCGCGGGCGGTACTTGCGGGCCAGGACGACGTAAGACGACATGCGGCTCATTCTAGGCGGCCGGGGATAATGCGCCGGCCATGAACACCCCCTCCCCGACCCCCGCGAGCACGCCCTTGAGCTATGAGCAAGCAGGGGTCAAGTACGAGCTCATCGATCCCCTGAAGGTGGCCGCCCAGCGCGCGGCGGCCAGCACCGCCGGCCACCTGGCGCGACACGCTTTTGAGGAGGTGACGGCCTCGCGGGGGGAGTCGGCCTATGTCGTGGACCTGGGCCACTTCTACCTGGCCAGCATCGTGGAATGCCTGGGTACCAAGACGCTTGTGGCCGACGCGATGTGGCGCGACGGCGAGAACTTCTTCGCCTCCATCGCCCAGGACACCATCGCGATGGCCGTCAACGACCTCGTCACCGTCGGCGCCACGCCGCTGGTGGTGCAGGCCTACTGGGCCGCCGGCGGCAGCGACTGGTTCGCCGACGGCGCGCGCGCGCAAGCCCTGGTGCAGGGCTGGAAGGCGGCCTGCGACACAGTAGGCGCCAGCTGGGGCGGCGGCGAGACGCCGGCGCTGGCCGGCATCGTCGAAGAGGGCCGCATCGACCTGGCCGCCAGCTGCACCGGCCTCGTCAACCCCAAGCCCCGGCTCACACTGGGCGAACACCTCGGGCCGGGCGACGCCATCGTGCTGCTGCAGAGCAGCGGCATCCACGCCAACGGCCTGAGCCTGGCCCGCAAGCTCGCCGAGCGGCTGCCGCAGGGCTACCAGACACCGATCGGCAGCGAGACCGAACCCGACCTTCGCTACGGCCCCGCCCTGCTGGCGCCCACGCTGCTGTACAGCCCCGTCACCGAGGCCCTGTGGGCAGCGGGCGTGCGCGTGCACTACGCCGCCAACATCACCGGCCACGGCTGGCGCAAGCTGCTGCGCCATCCCAAGGCGCTCACCTACCGCGTGCACACGCTGCCGCCGGTGCCGCCGGTGCTGCGCTTCATGCAGCAGCAGGCCGCGATGGACGACGCCGAGGCCTACGGCACGCTGAACATGGGCGCCGGCTTCGCGCTGTTCGTGCATGGCGACGACGCCGAGCGCACGGTGGCCACAGCGCGGGCGCAAGGCATCGAGGCCTGGGTTGCGGGGCGGGTGGAAGCCGGCCCGAAGCAGTTGTTCATCGAGCCCATCGGCGTGCACTGGGGCGCCGACGAGCTTCAGTTGCGCTGAGCCATAATCCGCCCCGCCGGGCCTCCCCGCATGGAAGCGCGCCCAACCGGGTCAGGTGGGGAACCAAGCAGCCCTTAGCGTTGCAACCAGTGCCGGGGTCAGGCTCGGCACCTTTGCCGGCGCGTGCTTGGGCACAAGCTCGGGCAGATGCTCAGGCCCGCGACAAGGCCGTCACCGCCTGATCGCGCATGCCGCGCACCAGCACGAGCTCGGTTTCGCCCAACACCAGCGAGTTGGCCTGCGCGCGGTCGGCGTAGATCAAGCCCACGGGCGAGCCCTTCAGCATCAGCGGCAGCAGCAGGAAAGTGGGCGCCGCCACCTGCTCGCGGAACCACGCTGGCAGACGCGGGGCCACCGTGCGGCTGTCGGCAATCAGCAAGTCCGCGCCGCGCGCACACACGGCAGAGAACAGGTCGGGCTGCCCCGTCGCGCGCAGCGCCACGCGGAACAGCGCCGGCAGTTCGACCGCCCCCGCGCCGATGCCCACGCGCCCCACCAGGTGTTCGCCCTTCGCGTCGCGCAGGCAGAACACCACGGTGCGCAGGTCGAGCGAGCGCTGCAGCGTCTCGAGCACCAGGTTGAGCACCTCGTTGGCGCGCATCGCGCGGCCGTTGACCGCCGTGCGCACAGTCTCCAGGCCACTGGACAGCCGCACCAGCGCGCTGCCCTCGGCCAGCACGGGCGGCGCCACCAGGGCCACGGTCGGCGCATCAGCGGCCGCCTGCGCCTGCTGCAGCGCAGCCGGGCTGGGGGGCGCCTGCAGCAGCCGGCGCGCTGCGGCACCCGGCGCCACACTCAGGCCCATGGCCTGGGCCAGGTGCGACAGCCGCGTGCGCGCGCCACTGGCCACCTGCAGCACGTGGCGGGTCTCCAGCCCCAGCGCGGATGCGTAGTGGTCGGCCACGCGGGCCAGAGCCTCGGTCTGCGCCTCGCCTTCGTGCCGCAGCATGGCATCGGTGAACTCGTTGGCGGCGCGAGCCAGCCAGCGTATGCGTTCCACGCCACCGCCGGCGCGCGGATCGATGCGCCGCGTGGGCACATCGCCGCCGGGTCTGCGCATCGCCTTCTGCAGCGCCTCGGGCAGACCCCAGGCGCGCGCGACGCCCACGCCCAGATCGTCGAGCGAGAGGCCGAGCAGCTTTTTGGCTGCGCTGTCGCGCGTCACCGTCTTCGGGCCGGCCACGAGCTGACGGATGCGCTGCGCCTCTTCAGGGAAGTAGTACTCGGTGAGCAGCCGGCCGAGGTTCTGGAACATCGCGCCGAGAAACTCTTCTTCGCCCTGGCGCGCCTGCGGCGTGAGATCGCTGGCCAGCGTGGCGGCCATCAGTGCGCGCAGGAACTCTTCCTTCAGCAGCGCCGCGTGGTCCTTGTCGTGCATATGCTCAAACAGAATGACCGACAGCGCCATGTTGCGGATGCTGGCCATGCCCACCAGCGCGACGGCACGCGACACGGTGCTGATCTGCTCGCCGGAGACGGCCGTGAAGTGCACGGTGTTCACCATGCGCAGCAGCTTGTTGGTCAGCGAGACGTCCTGCAGGATCTCGTCGCTCAGCGCGCTCAGGCTCTCTTTGTCCGAACCCGCCAGGCGCTGGATGCGCCCCACTGACGACGACAGCGCCGGGAAGTCCGACTTGTGGCGCATGCGCCGCAACAGGAACTCCAGCGTCGCGTGGCTGGTATCCAGCGTCTGGTCATCGGGGTTGAGCCAGTGCTCCAGCGCCTCGTGCAGCGCGCGGGCGGTGTCGAAACGTTGCGCGGCGTCGCGGCACAGCGCGCGCTGCACGATGGCGTGCAAGGCCTCGTCGACGTCACCACCGACGGCGATCTTCAGGTCCTCGGTCTGCACGCGCTGGATGGCGCGCCAGGGGTCGCGTTCCTTCAGCAGCGGGCCGCCGGAGAGCAGCTCGCCGAGCATCACGCCGGCGGCAAAGACGTCCATCGCCGGCTGCGGGGCCTCGCCGCGCGCCGCCTCGGGCGAGATGTAGCCAGGCGTGCCGACGATGCGGCCGTCGTGCGGCTCGGCGCGGCCGTTGCCGCGCGCCACCCGGGCGGCGATGCCGAAGTCCATGACCCGCGGTCGGCCATCTCCCCCGAGCAGGATGTTGCTGGGCTTGAGATCGCAGTGCACGATGCCTTGGTCGTGCGCGGCGGCCAGCGCATCGAGCACGCCGAGCATCAAGCCGACGGCCTCGCGCGCGGGCAGTTGGGGCCGTGTCTTCAGCATCGCCGACAGCGTGCCGCCCTCGACGTACTCGAACACCAGGTAGGGCTGGCCAGCGTGCTCGTCGGCCTCGAACACAGGCACCACGTTCGGGTGCTTCAGCGTGCTGCAGGCACGAGCTTCGTTCAGCCACTCGTCGCGCGTCGCGGCATCGGCATGGGCAATCAGCAGCTTCAGGGCCACATCGCGCTGCAGTCGCGGATCGTGGGCCAGCCACACCACGGCCTGGGCGCCGCGGCCAAGTTCGCGGCGCAGTTCGTAGCGGCCGATCCGGCGCCCGCCGGCCACGGCGGGCAAGCTCACCGCGTCAGCCCCGCGCGCAAGCCCGAACTGCGGCGCGCCGCACCGGGCGAAGCGGCTGGTTCCTCCAACGGCGCCGGCTGCGTGAGCGGCATCGGCTCGGTCAGGCGAGCCTCGCCTTGCAAGGCGTCCTGCAAAGCGCGCAGATCGATGCCAAGCACACGGCCGTAGCGTTGAGCCACGCGCTGCAAGGCGGCCAGCGCCTTGGGCGCCGGCAAGGCCAGCGCGTCGACGGCCTCGTTGGCGCAACTGGCGCTGGCGCGCAGCACGTCGTCGTCGCTGTCGTGGTTGCGCACGGGCGTGTCCAGCGGCAGGCGCTGCATCAGCTTGAGCAGGACCGCGTCGAAGCCCCAGTGCCGGGCCACCGCATGGCCAATGGCGTCGATGTCGGCGCCGAGCACCGCAAAGGATGCGGCCTCTTCGCTCATGCCGGGTTCCTCGGGCTCGCCTTTTCTGGGCGAAGGCGCGCTCTGCATCAGGCGGGCGATCTGCTGCGTTTCATCGGTGAAGTGGTAGTGCACCACAAGCCGGCCGAGGTTCTGCAGCAGCGTCAGCAGGTAGACGACCTCGCCGTCATAGCCGGCGGGGCGCAGCGCCAGCGCCGTGCGCGCTGCGCGCCGGATGCGGTCGATCAGGGCGTCCAGCCGCGCGGCGCCGGTGTCGTCTAGCGGCCCCGGCCAGTCTCGCAGCGCCAAGGCCGAGCGCCGCACGCCGTCCAGCCCCAGCATCGCGATGGCTCGGCGCACCGTCAGCACCGGGGCGCCGCCAGCGCGCGCCTGTGAGCCGTTGGCCAGGCGCAGCATCTCGAAGCTGAGCGCGAAGTCCTCCAGCACCACCTCGGCGAGTTCGAAGGTGCGCTGGCGCTCCATCATCGTGAGCCGGGCCACCCGCGCCGCCGCACCCGGACTCGAAGGCAGCACCCCGGCGGTGCGCAGTCGGCCGGCCAGCAGGGCCAGCGGCCCGGCGCCGGAGGTGCCTTCGGCCCGCAGCCAGCCCTCCAGCGCGCGCAGCAGCGTGCGTACGTTGCGGTAGCGCTGGCGCTCCTGGCGATCGGTGGCGCGGTTGACGATGGCGCGCAGCGGCTCGGCAACGCGGTGCGCCGTCTGCCAGGGCAGGCAGACGATGTCGCGGCCCAGCGGCGGCAGGCGGTCGACGATGCGGCCGATATCGGGCTCGTCGAGGGTGGGCGCACCGGTGAGAACGCCGTGCAGCAACACGCCCGCGGCAAGCACATCGCGTTCGGCGGCGGCCTGTTCGCCATGACGTCCGGTGTGGCCGGGCGGATCTGCTTGCGCAGCGGCGGCGGTCTGGCGCGCCGCCAGTTCCGCCGCGATGGCCAAGCCGGCCACGCGCAACTGGCCGCTGTCGCTGACCAGCATCAGAAAGGGCTGCACGTCATGGTGCGCCAGGCCGGCCTGGTGCGCGAAGGCGAGGCCTTGCAGAGCCTGCTGCACCAGTGCAGCGGCCTCGGGGCCTGGCATGCCGTTGGCGGGCAGGCGCTCGGTCAGCGTGGCGTCTTCCCGCGGGTCGTAGGCCACGTAAGGCCAACCGTCCTGCACGCCCGAGTCGACCACCGCGGCCAGCTGCGGATGCGACAGCCGCGCCGCTTGGCGCTGCACCTGCTGCCACTGCTCCAGCCCCAGGGCGTCGGCCAGCTGCACACGCGGAAGCACGAGCATCAGTTCCTGGCCGCTGCGCGGATCGGCGACGCGCCAGGCCATCGTGCGCTCGCTCTTGCCGAGCAGGCGCAGCAGCTGCCAGCGGCCGAACCAGCGTACGGCGCCGCTGCGGGGCGCGGCAGGGGCAGGCTGGGCGACGGGCATGGTGCGTTGATTGAAACGCGGCGTCATCGGCTCCGATGCCTCGAACAACGGGGCCTTGCCGCGACTGTTCGCTCCGAAGTGACGTGCGGCAGCCAGCCGCCCTGCCCGTTCGGGCGCAACGTGCCAAAATCCCGCCGCTCCCGCTGCGCCCTATCTTCCGTGCGCGCGCCGCGGGCATGCGGAGCCAACTAGCCATGAGCAGCGACCTGATCAAGCACGTCACCGACGACTCCTTCAGCAGCGACGTGCTGCAGTCGGACAAGCCGGTCCTGGTGGACTACTGGGCCGAGTGGTGCGGCCCCTGCAAGGCGATTGCGCCGATCCTCGACGAGGTCTCCAAGGCCTACGAGGGCCGCCTGCAGATCGCCAAGCTCAACGTCGACGAGAACCGCGTCGTGCCCGGACAGCACGGCATCCGGGGCATCCCGACGCTGATGCTCTTCAAGGACGGCAAGGTCGCCGCCACCAAGGTGGGCTCGCTGTCGAAAGCCCAGCTGACCGCTTTTCTCGACGGCCATCTATAATCTGCGTCACGCGGTGGGTGCCTGAGGTGCCCGCCGCCTGATCCGCCTCCCTGCGCCGCTGGGGCCGAACACTCGGTCCGCAGCGCCTACCGGACCCCGGCCTGCGCCGGTCCGGCCCCGTGCAGGGTCACGGCCTCACTCCACGAACTGCCCTTCAACGCCTGCTGCGGCGTGCGCCCACCAGCGCTCGATACCGCGGCCCGGCCGGGCCTCAGGGTGCCTCATGCATCTGTCCGAACTCAAGCTCATGCACGTCGCCAAGCTCATCGAGATGGGCGAAGCGCTGGAAATCGAGAACGTGCAGCGCCTGCGCAAGCAGGAGCTGATGTTCGCGATCATGAAGAAGCGCGCCAAGGCCGGCGAGCAGGTCTTCGGCGACGGCGTGCTCGAGGTGCTGCCCGACGGCTTCGGCTTCCTGCGCAGCATCGAGGCCAGCTACATGGCCAGCACCGACGACATTTACCTGTCGCCGAGCCAGATCCGCCGCTTCAACCTGCACACCGGCGACATGGTCGAAGGCGAGGTGCGGGTGCCCAAGGACGGCGAGCGCTACTTCGCCCTCGTGAAGGTCGACCGTGTCAACGGCCTGACGCCCGAGGAGAGCAAGCACAAGATCATGTTCGAGAACCTGACGCCGCTGTTCCCGACACAGGCGTTCCGGCTCGAGCGTGACATCAAGATCGAAGAGAACATCACCAGCCGCATCATCGACCTGGTGGCGCCCATCGGCAAAGGCCAGCGCGCGCTGCTTGTGGCCCAGCCCAAGACCGGCAAGACGGTGATGATGAAACACATCGCCCACGCGCTGGTGGCC
>JBIJAP010000100.1:0-9750 GCA_044345715.1 Rubrivivax sp. | reverse complement strand
GCACTTCTACAGCTACCGCTACGACTACCGCGAGGAGTGGCTGCGCTTCACCGCCATGCTGTCGGCCCAGCGCAGCCCGCAGGAAACCGGCGAGATGATCGTCCGCGGCCTGGCCAAGATGGTGGAATGCCCGGCCGGCAGCCTCTGGACCCGCCAGGGCGCGGGTGCGGCCTTCGGGCAGAGCGCCGCGTGGAACACGCCGCGCGTGGCCGACTCCGAAGCGGCCGAGTCCCCGCTGGCGCGCTTCCTGTCCACGCAGGGCTGGGTGGTCGACCTCGACGAGTACCGCTCGTCGCCGCGCAGGTACGGCGAGCTGGCACTGCCGACCTGGCTGCTGGGCTCGAAGAACGCATGGCTGGTGGTGCCGCTGCTGTTGGGCGACGAGTTGCAGGGCTTTGTCGTGCTCTCACGCCCCCTGACGGCGCTCAATCTGAACTGGGAAGTGCTCGACCTGCTCAAGACCGCCGGCCGCCAGGCGGCGGGCTACCTGGCGCAGATGGAAGCGACCGAGGCGCTGCTCGACGCGCGCAAGTTCGATGCCTTCAACAAGATGTCGGCCTTCGTCGTGCACGACCTCAAGAACATCGTCGCGCAGCTGTCGCTCATGCTGAAGAATGCGGAACGCCTGCACGACAACCGCGAGTTCCAGCAGGACATGCTGTTGACCGTCGAAAGCTCCCTTGAGAAGATGAAGCGATTGATGCTGCAGCTGCGCGAGGGGGCCAAACCCCCGGGTGGCAGCAGCGGCGTTGAGCTGACACCCATCGTGCGCCGCCTGGTCGCGATGGCCCGGGCCCAAGGCCGCACCCTCGAAGTTGATGAAGGCGAGCACCTGTTCACCCGTGGCCACGACGATCGCCTCGAACGAGTGCTGGGCCACCTGGTGCAGAACGCCCTCGATGCCACGCCGGCCAGCGGACGGGTGTGGCTGCGCACGGCCCGTTCGGCCGGCAGCGTGCTCGTCGAGGTGGGCGACACTGGCGCCGGCATGACCGAGGAATTCGTGCGCACACAACTCTTCCGCCCCTTCAGCAGCACCAAGGCCAGTGGCATGGGCATCGGCAGCTTCGAGAGCGCGCAGTACATCCGCGAGCTCGGCGGCAGCGTCGACGTGGCCAGCCGCCTGGGCGAAGGCAGCGTCTTCACCGTGCTGCTGCCGGCCTTCGAGGCCTCGCACGGCTCCGACCTGATGCGCCTGACGCCGCGGTGAAACGCCAACCCCGATGAGCCAGGAAGCCCCGCTGCTGATCGTCGAAGACGACCTCGCGCTGCAAAAGCAGATCAAGTGGACGCTCGACCGCTTCGAGTCCGTGACGGCCTCCGACCGCGAGAGCGCATTGCTGCAACTGCGCCGCCACCAGCCGGCGGTGGTGACGATGGACCTCGGCCTCCCTCCCGACCCCGACTCGGTGTCCGAGGGCTTCAAGTTGCTGGAGCAGATCCTCGACATTGAACCTGCCACCAAGGTGATCGTGCTCACGGGCCAGAACGACCAGGGCCATGCGCTGCGCGCCGTGGCGCTGGGTGCCTACGACTTTCTGGCCAAGCCCTTCGAACCCGACGTGCTCAACCTTGTCGTCGAGCGCGCCAGCCGGTTGGCCGAGTTGCAGGCCGAAAACCGGCGCCTGCAGGCCCTGCACCAGCCGGACGCGCTGTCGGGGCTGATCACGCGTGACACCGAGATGCTGCGCATCAGCCGCCTTATCGAACGCGTGGCCGGCGCCGATGCCACGGTGCTGCTGCTCGGCGAAAGCGGCACCGGCAAGGAGGTGCTGTCGCAGGGCCTGCACGCGGCGAGCAAGCGCCCCGGCCGCTTCATCGCCATCAACTGCGCCGCGATCCCCGAGAACCTGCTCGAAAGCGAGCTCTTCGGCTACGAGAAGGGCGCCTTCACGGGTGCGGCCAAGACAACGCCCGGCAAGATCGAGACCGCTCATCACGGCACGCTCTTCCTCGACGAGATCGGCGATCTGCCCCACAGCCTGCAGGCCAAGCTGCTGCGTTTTCTGCAGCAGCGCACGATCGAGCGCCTGGGTGGGCGCAGCGAAATCCCGGTCGACGTGCGGGTGGTCTGCGCCACCCACCAGGACCTGAAAACACAGATCAGCGAAGGCCGCTTCCGCGAAGACCTGTACTACCGTCTGGCCGAGATCGTGGTGAACATCCCGCCGCTGCGCAGCCGCAACGGCGACGCCGTGCTGCTGGCGCACGCTTTCCTGCGGCGCTTTTCGCAGGAACAGCGCCGCAACTCGCTGCAGTTCGGCGACGACGCGCTCGATGCCATCGAGTGCCACCCCTGGCCCGGCAACGTGCGCGAGCTGCTCAACGCGGTGAAGCGGGCCTCGATCATGGCCGACGGCGAACGCATCACCTGCGACGATCTCGGCCTGGCCGCCCCCGCCCGTGAAGGCGCCGCAGCAGCAGAACTCGATCTGCGCACGGTGCGCGAGGCCGCCGAGCGGCAGACCATCGTCGCGGCGCTGGCGCGGGCGAATGGCAATATCGTCAAGGCATCGGAGCTGCTGGGCGTGAGCCGGCCGACGCTCTACGACCTGATGAAGAAGCTCGCGCTCAAGTAGCGCCCATTCTGTTTCTAGGCGCCCCGTGGGGCAGCCCACTACCCAAGGAGCGGGCGCGGCACCCACCGCGGCCCGGGAGACACACGATGACCCGCCAAGCCCTCGCCCCGATCCGCGCCGCCGCCGAGGCCCGCCCCCTGCCGGCCTGGCTGGCGGCCACCTTGCTGGCAGCCGCCATCACCCTGGCCGCATGCGGTGCCAAGAGTGGCGCCGAACTCGCCGCCGCGGGCAAGGCCGCGATGGACAAGCGCGACTACGCCTCGGCAGTGATCCAGTTCAAGAGCGCGCTGCAGGAGGAGCCTGAGTCGGCCACCCTGCGGCTGCAGCTGGGCCTGGCCCTGCTCAACGCCGGCGACCCCCTCTCGGCCCTCGTCGAGCTGCAGAAGGCGCAGAAGCTGCAGGCCCCCGATGACCAGGTGATCCCGCCGCTGGCCCGTGCCCTGCTGGCGGTGGGTGACGAGACCAGGCTGCTGGCCCAGTATGGCGAGACCCGCCTGGTCGACCCCATGGCGCAGGCCGACCTGCTGACCTCGATCGCGGGCGCCCACCTTGTGCGCAGCGACGCCCAGCGCGGCGCCGAATCGGCCGACGCGGCCTTGCGCGCGCTGCCCGACTTCTCGCCGGCGATTGTGGTGCAGGCGCGACTGAAGGCCGCCAGCGGCGATTTCGACGGTGCCCTGGCGCTGCTCGACGGCGTGCTCTTGAAGGAAGCCGACAACGAGAGAGCCGGCGTCTTGAAGGGCGAGGTGCAGTGGTTCGGCAAGCGCGACCGCGACGCCGCCCTGGCCACTTTCAAGCGCGTGCTCGAAAGGAGCCCGAAGTCGGTGGTGGCGCAGATCTCGGCCATCACCATCCTGAACGAGCAGAACCAGCCCGAACCCGCGCGGGCACAGTTTGTCGAGCTCAAGAAGGTGGCACCGAACCACCCCGACACGCTGTTCATCGAGGCCCAGTTCGCCTTCGTCGACCAGGACTACCGGAAGAGCCGCGAGATCACCGACCGCCTGCTCAAGGGCGTGCCGAACAACGCCCGCGTGCTAGAGCTCGCCGGCGCGGCCGACTTCCGGCTCGGGCGCTTCACCAGCGCTGAGGCCTTCCTCAGCCGCTCGATCAAGAGCGAGCCGAACCGGCAGCTGGCGCGCCAGCTGCTGGCCCAGACCTACCTGCAACTGAGCCAGCCGGCCAAGGCCATCGAGGCGCTGAACCCCGTCATCGAGAGCAAGACGCCCGACGGCGCCAGCCTGGCGCTGGCCGGCGAGGCCTTCATGCGCCTGGGGGACAACAAGCGCGCCGATGCCGCCTTCGCGGCGGCGGCCAAGGTGGCGCCCGATGACGCGCGCGTGCGCACCTCTGTGGCCCTGGCCGAGATGGCGCGGGGCAACAGCAGCGGGGCCATCGCCAAGCTCGAAGCCGTCGCGGCCGAGGACAAGGGCACGCGCGCCGATATCGCGCTGGTCAGCGCCCGGCTGCGCGCCAACGACATGGCCAGCGCGCTGAAGGCCATCGACAACATCGAGAAGAAGCTGCCCGACAAGGCGCTGGCGTACCACCTGCGCGGCCGTGTGCAGCTGCTCAAGCGTGAGATCCCGGCCGCGTCCAAGTCGTTCGAGATGGCGCTCAGCAAGGAGCCGGGCTACTTTCCGGCCGTCGCCAGCCTGGCCGCTATCGACCTCGATGCCGGCAAGCCCGCCAACGCGCGCCAGCGCTTCGAAGACCACCTGAAGGCGAACCCGACCAGCTACCAGGCGCACCTGTCGCTGGCCGAGCTGTCGCTGCGCACTGACGACGGGCCCGAGGTGCTGCTGAAGCACCTGCGCAACGCCGTGAAGGCCAGCGCCGGCGAGGTGCAACCGCACGTGATGCTGGTGAACCAGCTGCTGACCTCGGGCGACACGGCCGCGGCGCTCACCGCCGCCCGCGACGCTGCCGCGGCGCTGCCGGGCAACCCGACGATCCAGGACACGCTGGGCCGCGCGCAGCTGGCCGCCAACGACGCCGCCAGCGCCGTGGCCACGCTCAAGCAGTTGACGGCGCAACACGACACGAACCCAGGCTATCAGGTGCGCCTGGCCGAGGCCCTGATGGCCACGAATGACACCGAGGGCGCCCGGCGCGCGTTCGATGAAGCACTGAAGCTGCAACCCGGCTTTCAACCGGCCCAGCGCGGCCTGGTGAACCTGGCCATGCGACAGAACAAGCCGCAGGACGCGCTGGCCCTGGTGCGCGAAATGCAGAAGGCCGACCCGAAGGACGTGGGCGCGATCTTGCTCGAAGGCGACATCGAGAACAGCCGGCGCAACTCGGCGGGCGCCATCGCGGCCTACCGCAACGCCTTGGGCAAGGCCAAGAACACCGACATCGCGATGCGGCTGGACATGGCGCTGCGCAGCGGGGGCCGCCAGGCCGAGGCCGACAAGCTGGCCGCGGAATGGACGCGCACCAATCCCAAGGACGGCAAGTTCCGCTACTACCAGGGCGACCTCGCGCTGGCACGCGGCGAGTTGGCTGCGGCCGAGGAGCACTACCGCGCCGTGCTGTCGGCACAGCCGCGCAACGCACTGGCCATGAACAACATCGCCTATCTGCTGCTGAAGCAGGGCAAGCCCGGCGCGCTCGACTTGGCCCAGAAATCCAACGAGCTGCTGCCCGGACGGCCGCAGCTGATGGACACGATGGCGCTGGCGCTGGCGTCGGAGAACAAGCTGCCCGAGGCCATCGAGCTGCAGAAGGCCGCCATCTCGCGCGCACCGGCAGATCCCGCGCTGAAGCTCACGCTCGCGCGGCTGCTCATCCAGTCCGGCAACAAGGCCAACGCGCGCGCCGAACTGGAAGAGCTGGTCAAGCTCGGCGAGCGCTTCCGCGACCAGGCTGAGGTCGGCAAGCTGCTGAAGAGCCTGTGACGACACGTCGGCACTGGCTCGGGGCCACGCTGGCGCTGGGCCTGGCCGGTGGCGGCGGCATCGGTGACGCGTCGGCCACAGGGCTGCAGGGGCTGATCGCCGCGGCACGGCCCTCGGTGCTGCCGGTGGGCACCTTCAGCGCCACTGACAGCCCGCGCTTCGGCTTCCGCGGCACGGGCTTCGTGGTCGGTGACGGCACGCTGGTGGCCACCAACTTCCACGTGCTGGCCCCGGGCGCCGATACCAGCGAACCCGGCGCGGGCCCGCAGATGATGGTGATGCTCGGCCGCAGCGGCGAGCAATCGATCGGCCGGCGGGCGCGCGTGGTGGCCACCGACCGTGTGCGCGACCTGGCCCTGTTGCGCATCGAAGGGCCGCCGCTCAAGCCGCTGGAGCTGGCCGAGGCCGGCAGCGCGCGCGAAGGCCAGGACATCGCGCTGATGGGCTTCCCGATCGGC
Organism: Rubrivivax sp.; assembly: GCA_044345715.1. Taxonomy (GTDB): domain Bacteria; phylum Pseudomonadota; class Gammaproteobacteria; order Burkholderiales; family Burkholderiaceae_C; genus Rubrivivax. Next base: position 3,813 of record JBIJAP010000100.1, on the reverse strand, counting down.
GGCACGCTGGGTTTTGCGCCCGTCACGCACCGTGGCATCGTCGCCAGCATCACCACGGCCGCACTGCCCGCGGCGACGGCATCGAACCTCGATGCGCGTGCCCTTCTGCGGCTGCGCGAGGGCAACTTCGAACTGCTGCAGCTCGACGCCACCGCCTACCCCGGCAACAGCGGCGGGCCCGTGTTCGACGCCGCCACGGGCCGCGTGATCGGCGTCGTCAACATGGTGCTGGTGAAGGCCGGCCGCGAGAGCGCGCTGAGCGCGCCCACGGGCATCAGCTACGCGGTGCCGGTGGCGGCATTGCGCGCGCTCCTGAACGACGTGCGCCCATGATGCGCACGGTGTAGTCAGACTTTGTAGTAGCCCCGGTACCACTCGACGAAGCGGCCGATGCCGGTGCGGATGTCGGTGGCCGGCGCGAAACCCGTCCACGACGTGAGCGCATCGACGTCGGCGTAGGTGGCCGGCACGTCGCCGTCCTGCAGCGGCAGCAGGTTCTTCTGGGCCTTCTGGCCGAGCGCGTCTTCGATGGCGGCGATGAAGTCCAGCAGCGGCACCGGGTTGTGGTTGCCGATGTTGAAGACGCGGAACGGCGCGTGACTGGTGCCGGGATCGGGCGTGTCGGACTGGTACTCGGGGTCGGGTGCCGCGATGTGGTCTGTGACGCGGATCACACCCTCGACGATGTCGTCGACGAACGTGAAGTCGCGCTGCATCTGGCCGTGGTTGAACACGTCGATCGGCCGGCCCTCGAGGATGGCCTTGGTGAACAGGAAGAGGGCCATGTCCGGCCGCCCCCAGGGCCCGTACACGGTGAAGAAACGCAGCCCCGTGGTCGGCAGGCCGAACAGGTGGCTGTAGGTGTGCGCCATCAGCTCGTTGGCCTTCTTGGTGGCGGCGTACATGCTCACCGGGTGATCGACGCTGTCGTGCTCGGAGAACGGCATGCGCGTGTTGCCGCCATAGACGCTGGAGCTGCTCGCGTAGACCAGGTGCTGCACGCCCGCGTGCCGGCAGCCTTCGAGGATGTTCATGAAGCCCACGACGTTGCTGTCGATGTAGGCGTGCGGGTTGACGAGCGAGTAGCGCACGCCGGCCTGCGCGGCCAGGTGGATGACGCGGTCGAAGCCCCCTTCTGCGAACAGCTTCTCGATGCCGGGCCGGTCGGCCACGTCCATCTGCACGAAGCGGAAACTCGGGTGCGGGGTCAGGCGCGCCAGGCGGTCGCGCTTGAGCTGCACGCTGTAATAGTCGTTCAGGTTGTCCAGCCCCACGACCGTGTCGCCGCGTGCGAGCAGCTTCAGCGTGGTCGTCATGCCGATGAAACCGGCGGCGCCGGTGAGCAGGATCTTCATGGGTCGGGCTGTGTCTCGGATAAAGCGCGGATTGTCCGCGGCACGTGCCACGTGCCGCGTCAGCGGGGCGCCGAGCAATTCACGCTCGGTGCCGGCCTGTGTCAGACGCGGGCCGTGCGCTTGAGCCCGTCCAGGCTGCCGGCGCAGCTCGGCCCGCAGGCGAGAGATCCTGCAGCACCACGCTGCGGCGGCAGGGCCGGGGCCGCGTATCAGCCGCGGGGGCCGGCCCGGCGTCGCCAGGCGCTCAGCGCACGTTCTTCAGCGCCTCGGCCGCCTGCGCCAGCGCGGCATCACCCTGCCTCGAGGCCAGCGACAGCAGCGGCGCCAGCGGACCGCGCAGCGAAGCGAGGCCGCCGCCGCCAGCTGCTCGGCCAGCATGAAGAGCTCCTGGCCATGCAGGGCCGCTGCAGGCACGCCGAGGCCGCGCGACAAAGCCTGCGCCAGCCTGGCCGGAGGCCGCGTGAGTTTGGGCAGCACGAGATCGGGCTCGGGGGCCGGCGGGGCGGCGGCGCGGTTCTCGGCACGGCTTGCATGGCCCGGCGGATCTTGGTCAGCTCCACGCCGCTGTCTTCAAGCGGGCGGGCCACGCGCAGGATCTCCGTCAGGCGCACGGCCTCGTGCGGGCGCGGCGGCATCGGCGGGCCGGAGACGACCACCACGTACGGCCCCATCTCGGTGCGGTCGCCATCGCGCAGCACCGGGCCGGCGGGTGAATCGACGATCCAGGTCATGTCGGGCTCAGGCCGCTGCGGCGGCCCTCGTCTTGCAAAAGCGAATCGGCTGCGACGTCGGGAGCGAGGCCTTCTCGTCGCGCCGCGCCTGCTGCAGCACGTTCTTGCGCATCGAGCCCACCACCTAGTATCTCGCAGGGCTTGCATTCGAAGCGCAGCGTCAGCCGTTCGTCGCCATGCAGCAGTGTCAGCGGCTCGGTCTTCAGGGTGCCCTGCACGCCCTGCACGCCCTTGGCCTGCTTCGGGCACGAGCTCTCAGGCGTCGCCGATGTCGGATTCGGTCCCGTTGCGGCGTGCGACCCACACTTTGTGCCACGTGTGGCGCACCAGAAGCGGCAGCGGCATGCGGCGCCAGTGGTGGCGCACCAAGAGCGCCGTCTCGGCCATGCGCACGCCAAGGTCCGGCTCATCGTCGGGCCCGCGCGGTGCCAGCACGGTGGCAAAGCGGCGCTGCAACCTCTTCAGGCTTGGCGCGCTCATCGCCAAGGTCACGGCATGCGCAACGGCCGGGTCAAGCGGCGCCTTCAGGCCCTCGGCCACCAGCGAGGCGCCGAGTATCAGCGCATCGTTCAGGCCGAGTTCGTCGGCACGAGCCACGAGCCTCTCACCAAATCCGGGGTCGGCCGCTGCGTGCGCGGACATCAGCACCTGCAGGTCGACGAGGTCGCGTAACCGATCCCTGAGATCGGAGTCGTTCAGCAGGTGGGCGGCACAGTGCAGGACCTGGTCCTCGGAACCCAGCACCCACCAGGGTGCGAGATCGGGATCGGCCAGCGGCCGGGCGGATTGCAGCAGGTGCGCGGCATCGACCCGGTCGCGGGCCACGGGCGGCAGAATGTTGTGGTGCACATCGAGCTCGAGGGCATGCATGGCATGCCGCATGGGCGGAAGCTCGTGGCTCCACTCGCGGTAGTAGCGCTGGTCGTGGTCGTCGAGCTTGATCTCCTCCCAACCTGCTTCAGCGAGGCGATGGCGTGCATCGGCCAGGGACGCTCGTGGTACGAGGATATCGAGGTCCGAAGGCAGCCGGCCCGCCGCGTTGGGCAGGCGCTGCGCCATGTAGGCAGCACCCTTCAGCAGCACGATCGGTGCATCAAAGCCCTCTAGCGCCTGCTTCACGCTCTCGCGGCACCACACCAGCGCCTGGCAGCGCGCCTGCGCCATCTTCGCTTCGGCTTGCAGTGCTTGCACCACCGGCCGAGGGAGTCGGTGGGCCAGACCGGCGCCCAGCACCGACTCCGCCAGGCGGCCCAGCAGACGCAGGCGGCGCGCCACGCGAACGCGGTGATCCCACTCCGCCAACGTCCAGGCCAAGGCGTCCGTGGGCTGTCTGAGCGCGTCAAACCAGGAGAGGTCGGGCCAGCGGGTCATCGGGCTGGCGCCGGCTGCGAACCGAAGGCTCCGACCGCGCCATCAGCGACTCCCGCTGTCCGTGCAAACAGGGCGTCGAGACACTGGATGGCATCGGGCAGATCGCTGTAGGTGAGCTGCCAGGCCGGCACCTCGCGGGACAGCCGCGCCACAACCCGGAAGCCGTCCAGCCCGCAGACGCGGTAGTTGAAGGCGTTGTAGGCCAGCGCAGAGCAGGCCAGCGCTGGTGTCACGGGCTCCAGCCGTGCCTGAGCACCTCGCTGCCAGTGGGGCAGGACGATTGCGAAGGGCCGCGCTGGGCGGTGACGGGCGGCCACGGCGTCCGCCGGCGGCGCGACATGGGCGACGTCGCCTTT
>JBIJAP010000338.1:0-4308 GCA_044345715.1 Rubrivivax sp. | reverse complement strand
GGCGCCGGGCGGGGGCCTTCAGGTCTTCTCGACGCGCACGATCTGCGCTTCGATGCCCTGGTCGACGAGCTTCTGCTGCTGCGCGTCGGCCTCGGCACGTGTGGCGTAGGGGCCGATGCGCACGCGCCAGACGGTGCGGCCAGCCTGTTCGCGCTCGGTCACCTTGGCGGTCCAGCCGCCCATGGCCAGGCGCGCCTTCTGCTGCTCGGCGTCGTCGCTGCGGGTGTAGGCACCGGCCTGCACGAAGTAGACGAAGGCATCGGCGGCCGCGGCGGTGGCCGAGGCGGGCGCGGGCGCGGGCGCCGGCGCCTGGCCGGCCAGGATCGCGGCGGGGTCGCGCGCGGGCCGAGCCGGCGGCACCGACGCCGCGGGCGCCACCGCGGTGGCGGGCAGCCCGGCCGTGGCCGGGGCGGTCAGTGGCGCAGGGCCCGAACCCGCCTGCGCGGCCTGTGCCGCGCTGGCCGCGCGTTGCGCCGCCAGGCCGCCGAGGGCGGCATTGGGATCCCAGTTCTTGTTGCGCGCGGCCTCGGCGCTGTCCTGCTCGGCGGTGCGCTGCGGCACCTTGTCGATGAACGGCACCGGCGCCTTGGTGATGTACAGCGCCACGCCGAGCGCCAGCACGAGGCCGATCAACAGGCCGACGACGAGGCCGAGCGCGAAGCCGCCCTTTTGGAAGCCGCCGCGCGGGCTCATGCCGAGGCTCCTTCGGCTGCTGCGGCATCGCGGTGCATGGCCTCGGGGGCCGAGACGCCCAACACCGCGAGCGCGTTCTTCAGCACCTGCGCCGTGGCGGACAGCAGCGCCATGCGGGCGCGTGCCAGCGGCGCATCGTCGACGAGGAAGCGCTCGGCCGCGTAGTAGCCATGGAAGGCCGCAGCCAGATCACGCAAGTAGAAGGCCACGTCGTGCGGCGCGAACTCGGCCGCTGCGCGCGCCAGCATGCCGGGGTACTCGGCCAGCTTCAGCATCAGCGTGGCCTCGGTGGGCGCGGTCAGCAGCGACAGCTCGGCACCCGCAAAGGCGCGTTCACCGGCGTACTGCGCCAGCACCGAGCAAATGCGGGCATGGGCGTACTGCACGTAGAAGACCGGGTTCTCGTCGTTGGCCTTCAGCGCCAGGTCGATGTCGAACACGAACTCGGTGTCAGACTTGCGGCTGATGAGGAAAAAGCGCACCGCGTCACGGCTGGTCCACTCGATCAGGTCGCGCAGCGTCACGTAGCTGCCGGCGCGCTTGGAGATCTTGACCTCCTGGCCGCCGCGCATCACGGTGATCATCTTGTAGAGCACGTAGTCGGGGTAGCCGGTCGGGATGCCGGCGCCGGCCGCCTGCAGGCCGGCGCGCACGCGGGCCACGGTGCCGTGGTGGTCGGTGCCCTGCACGTTGATGACCTTGCCGTAGCCACGCTCGAACTTCGCCAGGTGGTAGGCGACATCGGGCACGAAGTAGGTGTAGGTGCCGTCGGACTTGCGCATCACGCGGTCCTTGTCGTCACCGTAGTCGGTGGTCTTCAGCCAGAGCGCGCCGTCGTTCTCGTAGGTGTGGCCGCTGGCCACGAGGCGCTTCACCGTCTCCTCGACGCGGCCGTCGGCGTACAGGCTGCTTTCCAGGTAGTAGTGGTCGAAGTGCACGCCGAAGGCCCGCAGGTCGAGGTCTTGCTCATGCCGCAGGTAGGCCACGGCGAACTCGCGCAGGCCGTCGATGTCGGCCGCGTCGCCGCTGGCGGTGGTGCTGCGGTCGTCGGCGCTGACGGTCTTCTTCTCGGCAAAGTCGGCGGCGATGTCGGCGATGTAGTCGCCGTTGTAGGCGGCTTCGGGCCAGGCCTCGTCGCCCGGCTTCAGGCCCTGCAGCCGCGCCAGCGTGCTGGTGGCCAGGGTGTTGATCTGCACGCCGGCGTCGTTGTAATAGAACTCGCGCAGCACCGCGTGGCCCTGGCTGGCCAGCAGGTTGCAGATGCAGTCGCCGAGCGCCGCGTTGCGGCCATGGCCCACGTGCAGCGGGCCGGTGGGGTTGGCGGAGACGAACTCCACCATCACCCGTTCACCTTGGCGCGAGGCGCTGGTGCCGTAGCAGGCGCCGCCGGCCAGCACCTCGGCCACGACGGCCTGCTTGGCGGCGGGCGCCAGGCGCAGGTTGACGAAGCCGGGGCCGGCGATCTCGAGCGCCGCCACCCAGCGCTGCACCGCCGGCTGCTGCTGCAGGCGCTGCACCAGCTCGGCCGCGATCTCGCGCGGGTTCTTCTTCAGCGCGCGCGCCAGCGGCATGGCTGCGGTGACGGCGAGGTCGCCGTGGCTGGCCTGCTTGGGGGTTTCGAACGTGGCGTCGGGCGCTGCCTGGCCGGTGCCGGCCACGAGCTGCGCGAACACCGTCTGCAGCGCTTCGCGCAGCGCCTGCGTGGCTTCGATCATGAAGTGGGATTCTACGGGGGCACCTTGAACAGGGCGCCCGTCACCGGCTTGTTCGGCGCATCGGTCCACGCGCGGCCCGGCACGATGGCGCGGCTGTGTCTTCCCGTCCCGCCCTCCCCGCCCAGGCCCTGCCGGCGACCGCCCCGGCCGCTGTCCCGGCCCACACACTGGCCTTGCCTTCGCGCATCGGCAAGTACGTGGTGCAGGCCAAGCTCGGCGAGGGTGCCACCAGCGAGGTCTTCCTCGCCCACGACCCGTTCAACAACCGCAAGGTCGCCATCAAGCGCGTGCGCGGCGGGATGCTGGCCGACAGCCGCGAACTGCACTTCCTGCAGCGCTTCTTCGCGGCCGAGGCGGCCCTGGTCGGCCAGTTGCAGCACCCGAACGTGGTGCAGATCCACGACGCGGTGGCCGATGCCGAGGCGCCTTACCTGGTGATGGAACACGTCGACGGCGTCACGCTGCGCCGTTTCTGCCGCGCCGACCGGCTGCTGCCGGTGTCGCAGATCATCGAGATCGGCTTCAAGTGCGCGATGGCCCTGGGCTACTGCTTCCGCCAGGGCCTGATCCACCGCGATGTGAAGCCCGCGAACCTGCTCGTCACACTCGACGGCGACCGCATCAGCGACGTCAAGGTCACCGACTTCGGCAGCGTCTTCAACCAGGGCGCGGAGCACACGCAGGTCTACCGCGTCGGGAGCCTGGCCTACATGTCGCCCGAGCAGCTCGACGGCGATGCGCTGGACTGCCGGGCCGACGTCTACTCGCTGGCCGCCGTGCTGTACCACCTGCTGGCCGGCCGCCCGCCCTTCGATGCGCAGCAGCAGGCCGCGCTGATGCACCAGATCTACCACGGCAGCCCGCCGCCGCTGGCCACGCTGCGCGACGGCGTACCCGCGGCACTGGTGGCGCTGGTGGAGCAGTGCCTGGCCAAGGAGCGCACGCTGCGCCCGGAGAGCTGGGACGAGTTCGCCAAGGCGCTCACGGCCGCCGGCGCCGAGCACCGCGGCGCACGCGGTGCGCTGCAGGAGGTGCTCGACTCCGAGCGCTTCACGCTGCTGCGCGGCCTGGAGTTCTTTGCCGACTTCGGCGATGTCGAGCTGTGGGAGGTGGTGCACCGCGCCGCCTGGCACCGCCACGGCTTCGGCGACGCGCTCTACCGCAAGGGCGAAGAGGGTTCCAGCTTCCACATCGTCACGCAGGGCCGGGTCGACGTCTACCGCGACGGCCGCAACGTCGCCAGCCTGGGCGCCGGCAGCACCGTGGGCGAGATGGCCTACCTCGCGCCGAATCCGGCGCTGCGCCGGCACACGGTGGACATCCTCGTGTCACAGCCGGCCACGACGCTGTCGTTCACTCCCGACAGCCTGGAGCGCCTGAGCCTGACGACGCGCCACCGCTTCGACAAGGCCTTCATCAAGGTACTGGTGCGGCGGCTGCACGAGGCGCAGGAACAAGCGGCCGTGCGCCGCTAGAACCCGGGGGACGGGGCCGCACCCTGTCAGCGTAAACGCGGGTTCGGGCGTTGTCGGGGTGGCCGCGACGGCGGCGCTCTGCTGCAATCGGCCGCGGGCAAAGGCCCATCAACCGAGGAGTACTCCGATGTTCAAGAACACGCTCAAGTCCACTTTCGCCGTCGCCTGCGCCAGCCTGCTGCTGTCGACCGGCGCCTGGGCTGCCGACTGCACCAAGATGGCCGACGAAAAAAAGCTCGCCGGCGCCGCCAAGACGAGCTTCGCCAAGAAGTGCGAGAAGGACGCCGCCGCGGCCGCCCCCGCCGCCAGCGCGGCCTGCGAGAAGAGCGCTGCCGACAAGAAGCTCGCCGGCGCCGCCAAGACCAGCCACATCAAGAAGTGCATGGCCGACGCCGCGGCCAAGAAGTGAGCCGGTCGGCCTACAA
>JBIJAP010000256.1:0-5489 GCA_044345715.1 Rubrivivax sp. | reverse complement strand
GTAGGCCGGGTCGCCGAAGCTGTGGTTCACGTAGTCGATCCACAGCCGCACGCGCAGCGGCAGGTGGCGGCGTTGCGGGAACACGGCATAGATGCCGTTGGGCGGCGCGGCGTAGGTCTCGAGCAGCGGCACCAGGCGGCCGGCGGCGATGTCGCCTTCCACCTCCCAGGTGCTGCGCCAGGCGATGCCCAGGCCCGCCAGGCACCAGTCGTGCAGCACCTGGCCGTCGCTGCAGTCGAGCCGGCCGCCTGGGCGCAGGTGCGTCACCTCGCCCTCCACCAGGAAGGCCCAGCCGCGCGTCTGGCTGGCGTCGCTGCTCAGCGTGAGGCACTGGTGCTTCGTCAGCTCCGCCGGTGACTGCGGCGTGCCGGTGCCTGCCAGGTAGGCCGGCGTGGCCACGCACAGGCGCCGGTTGTCGGCCAGCCGCACGCTCACCAGGCTGGAGTCGGGTAGATCGCCCACGCGCACGGCGCAGTCGAAGCCCTCGTTGACGATGTCGACGACGCGATCCGACAGGTTCAGGCTCAGGCTGACCTCTGCATGCTGGGCCAGGAAGCCCGGCACCAGCGGCGCCACATGGCGGCGGCCAAAGCCCGCCGGCGCCGTGACACGCAAGTGACCACTCGCCTTCACGCCGCCGGCCGTGACGCTGGCCTCGGCGTTGCCCAGGTCGGCCAGCAGGCGCTGGCAGTCTTCGAGAAAGGCGCTGCCTTCGTGAGTGAGCGAGATGCGGCGCGTGGTGCGCACCAGCAGCTTCACGCCCAGGCGTTCTTCGAGGGCGTCGATGCGACGGCCGATGACCGCTGGCGCCACACCCTCGGCCAGGGCCGCCGCCGTGAGGCTGCCCTTGGTGGACACCGCCACGAAGGATTCGATTTGCTTGAGGCGGTCCATCGTGGGTCGGATTATGCGCAGGCAGCGCATGAATCTCTGCCGCCAAGGCTACTTAATCCCTGCTGGCTTACTGAATACAGTGCAGCTCATGGGCTTGAAAGCCGTTCTCTTCGACGCCTACGGCACGCTGTTCGACGTGCACAGCGTGGCACTGCTCGCCGAGCAGCTGTTTCCGGGCCAGGGCGAGCGGCTGTCGCACGCCTGGCGCGACAAGCAGATCGAGTACTCGCGGCTGGTGAGCATGAGCGCTGGCGAGCACTACCAGCCGTTCTGGGAGATCACGCGCGCCGGGCTGCGCCACGCCGCCGCGCGGCTGGGTCTGGCGCTCGCGCCCGAGGCCGAAGAGCGTCTGATGAACCAGTACCGGCACCTGAGCGCCTTTGCCGAGAACCGCGGCGTGCTCACTGAACTGGCCGCGCGCGGCGTGACCACCGGCATCCTGAGCAACGGCGACCCCGAGATGCTGGCCGTGGCCGTCAAGAGCGCCGGCTTCGAGCCGCTGCTGCGCCACGTCATCAGCGTGCACCCGGCGCGCCGCTACAAGACCGACCCCGCCGCCTACGCGCTGGGCACCGCCGCACTGCAGTTGCCGGCGCGCGAGGTGCTGTTCGTCAGCAGCAATGCCTGGGACGCGCTCGGCGCCACGTGGTTTGGCTACACGACGCTGTGGGTCAACCGCTCGGGCGGCCCCTCCGAGACCCTGGGCCCGCCGCCGCACTTCATCGGCACCTCGTTGCGCGCGGTGCTCAACCACTTCCCCTCCCCCGCCTGACGCCCTGGAGACCAGCCATGCGCACCGCCATCCATTCCCTGCAAGTCGATGCCGTGCTTGCGGCCTTCGTCAACGACGAGGTGCTACCCGGCACGGGCCTTGCGCCAGCCGCCTTCTGGGCCGGCTTCGACGCCCTCGTGCGCGAGCTCGCGCCGAAGAACATCGCGCTGCTGGCCGAGCGCGACCGGCTGCAGGCCGAGATCGACGCCTGGCACGAGGCCCACCCAGGGCCGATTGCCGACATGCCCGCACACCGGGCCTTCCTGCAGCGCATCGGCTACCTCGCCGAGCCGCCGGCCGAGGTCGTCTGCACCACCGCCAACGTCGACGACGAGCTCGCTCGGCTAGCCGGGCCGCAGCTGGTGGTACCCATTCTGAACGCGCGCTATGTCCTCAACGCCGCGAACGCACGTTGGGGCTCCCTGTACGACGCGCTTTACGGCACCGATGTGATCCCCGAGTCCGGCGGCGCCGAGAAGGGCACTGGCTACAACCCAGTGCGGGGTTCCCGGGTCATCGATTACGCGCGCAAGGTGCTCGACCAGGCCACGCCGCTGGCCACGGGCTCGCACCGCGACGCGGCCGCCTACCGCGTGGAAAGCGGCGCCGGGGGCGGCCGCCTGGTGGTGACGCTGAAGGACGGCAGCACCACCGGCCTGGCCGACGCCGCCGGCTTCATCGGACACCAGGGCGACGCAGCCACACCGAGCGCGGTGCTGCTGCGCCACCACGGCCTGCACCTGGACATCCGCATCGATCGCGACCACCCCATCGGCCGTACCGATGCCGCCGGCGTGGCGGATCTGGTGGTCGAGGCGGCCCTGTCGACCATCCTCGACCTCGAGGACTCGGTCGCCGTGGTCGACGCAGCCGACAAGGTGCTGGCCTACCGCAACTGGCTGGGCATCCTGCGTGGCACGCTGGTCGAAGCGATCGACAAGGGTGGCCGCACGTTCACGCGTCGCCTGGAGGCCGACCGCGCCTACACCGGCGCCGACGGCCGGTCGCTCACGCTACACGGCCGCTCGCTGCTGTTCGTACGCAACGTCGGTCATCTCATGACGAACCCGGCCATCCTGTGGGCCGATGGCAGCGGCTCCCCGCGCGAGATCCCGGAGGGCATCCTCGACGCCGTCATCACCAGCACGATTGCGCTGCACGACCTCAGGCGCCTGGGCACGCCAGGCCTGCACAACTCGCGCACAGGCAGCGTCTACGTCGTCAAGCCCAAGATGCACGGGCCGGCCGAGGTGGCCTTCGCCTGCGAGCTGTTCAGCCGCGTCGAGCAGTTGCTGGGCCTGCCGCCGGACACCGTCAAGCTCGGCATCATGGACGAGGAGCGGCGCACCAGCGTCAACCTGCGCGCCTGCATCGCCGCAGCAGCCAGCCGCGTGGCCTTCATCAACACCGGCTTCCTGGACCGCACCGGCGACGAGATTCACACAGCCATGCGCGCCGGCCCGATGGTGCGCAAGACGCGCATGAAGATGGCCAACTGGCTGCGCGCCTACGAGTTCAACAACGTCCAGGTCGGCCTGGCCTGCGGGCTGCGTGGCCGCGCGCAGATCGGCAAGGGCATGTGGGCCATGCCCGACCTGATGGCCGACATGATGAAGGAAAAGTGCGCGCACCCGCAGGCCGGCGCCAACACCGCCTGGGTGCCGAGCCCCACCGCGGCGACGCTGCATGCGCTGCACTATCACCAGGTGGACGTGGCGGCGCTGCAGCAGAGCATGGAAGCCTTCGCGCGGCGCCCGGACGCGCCGCTGCTGGAAAAGCGGCTTCTTGACGCCATCCTGCAGGTGCCCGTGGCGCTGGTGCCGTTCTGGACACCGCCCGAAGTGCAGCAGGAGCTCGACAACAACGTCCAGGGCATCCTCGGCTACGTGGTGCGCTGGGTCGACCAGGGCGTGGGTTGCAGCAAGGTGCCGGACATCCACGACGTGGGCCTGATGGAAGACCGCGCCACGCTGCGCATCAGCAGCCAGCACATCGCCAACTGGCTGCGCCACGGCATCGTGTCGGCGGGCCAGGTGCACGAGACCTTCCAGCGCATGGCCGCGGTGGTGGACGGGCAGAACAAGGGCGATCCGCTGTACGAGCCGATGGCCGGCCACTTCGACACCAGCTATGCCTACCGCGCCGCGGTGGACCTGGTGCTCCAGGGCGAGCAGCAGCCCAGCGGCTACACCGAGCCGCTGCTGCATGCGTGGCGGCTGAAGAAGAAGGCAGCGGCCGAGGCCTGAGCACGCTGTCCCGGCTGGGCCGAGCTTGGCCGGGCCCTTCGACCGGCTCAGGGCGTACCGGGTCACGCCCCACCGTTCGGGCTGAGCCTGTCGAAGCCCTGCGCCCGCGCCGCCGTCAGGCCGCGGAGTGCGGCGGCGCGCGCAGCCGCGCCAGCATGTAGCCCGCCGCCTGCGTGAGGTGCTCGCGCGCCCGCGCTTCGGCGCTGTCGCCATCGCCCTCGGCCACGGCGGCCAGGATGGCGGCGTGCTGGTCCCAGATGTCGCGCGGCTGCTCGTCGCGCACCAGCACCTCGGCCATGGCGCGCTGCAGCTGCGTCCAGTGCGCGGCCATGGCCGGGGCGATGAGCGCGTTGCCCGAGAGTTCGTACAGGAAGCGGTGGAAGGCCTGGTCCGCCGCCACCAGCGCCGGCAGATCGCCCGCGGCCACCGCGGCGCGGCCGGTGGCCACCAGCGCAGGGCCCTCCGCCGCGGCGCGCGCGGCACCCCGCTCGGCGGCGCGCCGCGCGGCCAGGCCTTCGATCACCGCGCGCAGCTCGTAGACCTGCTCGATCTGCTCGGCCACCAGCGGCACCACCTCCAGCCCGCGGCCCGGCGCCTCGCGCAGCACGCCCTGCTCGCGCAGCAGCAGCAGCGCCTGCTGCACCGGCTGACGCGACACGCCCAGCTCCTGCGCCAGCTGCTCTTGAATGACGCGGCTGCCCGCGGCCCAGCGGCCACTGGCGATTTCGTCGAGCACGGCGTCGCGCACCTGCTCGACCAGGCTGGGGGACACGGCCATCGGCTTCATGGACACCAAGTGTAAGCCGGGTTCACCCTGATCGCACTCTGAATTCAGAGTGCGATACTGCCCCGCCAACGACGAGGGTGCGTCTGCCCTCACTTGCCTTGAAGGAGCTGGCATGGCCGAGACCCCGCACCGCAGCGTTGCCGAATGGGTGGCGCGTTTCCTGGTGGCTCGCGGCGTGGACCGCATCTACGGCCTGCAGGGCGGCCACATCCAGCCGATCTGGGACTGGCTGCACCGCCTGGGCGTGAAGATCATCGACGTACGCGACGAGGGCGCCGCTGTGCATATGGCGCATGCGCACGCCGCCCTGAGCGACCCCCGTGGCCCGGGCGGCGTGGGCATCGCCATGGCCACCGCCGGCCCGGGTGTGACCAACTGCGTCACCGCCCTCACCAACGCCCACCTCGAGCGCGTGCCGGTGCTGCTGATCGGCGGCTGCCCGCCGCGCCCGCAAGACGACCTCGGCCCGCTGCAAGGCATCGACCACGTGGCCATCCTGCAGCCGGTGACGCGGCAGTCGCGCACGCTGCGCACCGCCGATCAGATCGCGCGCGACCTCGATAAGGCCTGGGCGATGGCGCTGGGCGACGGCGGGCCGCCGGGGCCGGTGTACCTGGAGATCCCCACCGACGTGCTGCGCGAAACCGTGCCGGCGGCCGTGGTGCTGCCCGAGCACCTGCGGCCCCAACCCCGGCCCGCCGTGGCGCCCGACGCCGGCCTGGTGGCCGAGGCCGCGGCCGCGCTGCGCGCGGCCCGGCGCCCGCTGAGCGTCACCGGCCGTGGCGCGCGG
>JBIJAP010000098.1:0-9916 GCA_044345715.1 Rubrivivax sp. | reverse complement strand
ACGACGCCACCATCGCCAAGTTCCAGCGCGAGCTCGGCGCCATGGGCTACAAGTTCCAGTTCATCACGCTGGCCGGCTTCCACAGCCTGAACTACGGCATGTTCGACCTGGCGTACGGCTACGCCCGCAACAACATGAGCGCGTTCGTGGAGCTGCAGGAGAAGGAGTTCGCCGCCGCCGAGCGGGGCTTCACCGCGGTGAAGCACCAGCGCGAGGTCGGCACCGGCTACTTCGATGCCGTGACGACGACGATCGAGAAGGAAGCCTCGACCGCCGCGCTGAAGGGCTCGACCGAGGACGAGCAGTTCCTCGACGGCACGCACCACTGAATTCGGCGAGACCCTGTGGGGGAGACATGGCCCGGCATTGCCGGGCCTTTTTCGTCACCGGCTCAGGCCGTCGAAGCGCCGCGGCGCCGCCACACCAGCAGCGCAGCGAACAAAGCGCCAGCCAGTACCAGGCTGCCGACGAGCAGGGGTTGCGCCAGGTCGCGCACGGCGGCGCCGAAGTCGCGCAGAGCCCAGCCCGGCAGCCTAGAGACGGATTCGATCAGCATGGCAGTGCCGTCGACCTGCATGCCGGTGCAGCCACTGGCCTCGCCACAGGCGCCGACCTCCATGCTGACGCCGCCACTGGCGCCGGCCATCGAGGTGGCGGCATGGGTCAGCAACGTGCTCAGGGCCTCGGTCAGCAGCGGCTGGCCGAACACACGCTCCATGCCTTGCGCCAGCAGAATCAGCGCCACCACCAGCAAGGGCAGGCCCCAGCGCCGGAAGAGGGCATTCGACAGCATCGCGGCCAGCACCAGAGGCAGCAGCCACAGCAAGGCCAGCGGCACGCCGGCCATGCCGCGCAGCAGCAAGGCCCCCACGCTGGTGATGATCTGCCCCCAGGGCAGGGTGAGCCATTCGCCGAAGCCCACGACGCGGCCGACGACCACCATCGACACCGGCACCGCCGCCACGAAGCCCACGAGCAGCGCCGCCGCCGGCACCAGCAGCAGGTGCACGAGCATGGGCGCCACCAGGCTCTCGGCGTGGCCACTGGGCAGCGACAGCCAGAACTCGATGGAGCGGTCGCCGTCGTCGCGCCGGGGCGAGCCCAATGCGATGAAGAGCGAGGTGATGCCGAGCAGCAGGAACACCACCGCGGCCGAGATCACCATCGACAGCATCGCCAGCATCAGCGACAGCTCGCGCGGCTTCATGGCCATCATGTCGTCGTCGAGCTGGATGGTGCCGATGGTCAGCACCGACAGCGACAGCGCCAGCGGCACCAGCACGAGCATGGCCCAGGCGAAGCGGTGTTGCAGCCATTCGCGCTGCATCAGGGGCAGGAGGTTGTTCATCGTGGTTCTCCGGACGCGGGATCAGAGGCGCATCTTCAGAAGTGCTGGCGGTCGAGTTCGGGCTTGCGCGTCAGCGCCACGAACAGGTCGACCAGGCTCGGGCGCACGCGCCGCCCCAGGGCCTGCACGTCCGGCGGCGGTTCGCCGTCGAAGAGCGCGGCCGAGCCGCCCTGCACGCGGTACCTCAGCAGCGGGTGGGCGGCGGCCATCTGGTCGGCCACGGCGGGGTCGTGGCTCAGCGCGACGAAGCGTCGGTCCACTTCCTCGAGGCTGATCGACAGCACCAGCTTGCCTTCGTTGAGCATCAGCACGTCTGACAGCAGCGATTCGACCTCCTCGACCTGGTGCGTGCTGACGAGCACGCTGCGCTCGCCGTCGCACCACTCGTCGATGAGCATCTCGTAGAAAGCCTTGCGCGACAGCACGTCCAGGCCGAGCGTCGGCTCGTCGAGGATCATCAGCCGCGCGTCGATGCTGGCCACCAGCGCCAGGTGCGCCTGCGCCACCATGCCCTTGGACAAGGCCTTGACCTTGTCGCCCAGGCCCACGCTGGTGCGTGAAAGCAGCTGCCGCGCGCGCTCGGCCGAAAAGCGGGGATGCAAGCTTGACATCAGCGTGATCAGCTCGCTCACGCGGGCCCAGCGCGGCAGGATGGCCACGTCGGGGATGTAGCAGGTGCCCTGCAGCAGCGCCACGCGGTCACGCTGCGGCTGCAGGCCCAGCACGCTGAGCTCACCCTGCGGCGCGGCCAGGCCGACCAGCGCCTTCATCAGCGTGGTCTTGCCGGCGCCGTTGTGGCCCAACAGGCCGACGACGCGGCCCTTCGGGATCGTGAAGCTGACGTCGTCGACGGCCTTCTTGCGGCCGTAGAGCACGCTCAGGTTCCGTGCCGAGATCAGCGCGTCGGTGGACGCAGCCGGGGCTGCAGCGGCCGCGCGGGCCAGGTCGGGGGTCGTCATGCCCGCTTCTCCTCAAAGGTGTCGGTGTCCCAGTCGAGCTGTTGTGAGCCGATGCCCAGGCGGCGCAGCTTGGCACGCAGCCGCGGCCAGTCCTCGGCCAGGAAGCGCCGGCGTTCGGCGGCGCGCAGCTTGTCGCTGGCCCCGGGCACGACGAACAGCCCGAGCCCGCGCCGGTTCTCCAGCAGGCCGGCATCGGCCAGGGCCTGCAGCGCGCGGTTCACGGTCAGCGGGTTCAGCAGGTGCTGCCCGGCCAGTGCGCGCACCGAGGGCATGGCCTGCCCCTCGGGCGGATCGCCGTCGAGCAGACGCGCAGCCAGCAGGTCGGCCAGCTGCTGGTAGATGGGTTGTCGGTCGTCCCAGGTGGTCATCGGGGCCTTCCTGTCCGGCTCGGCGCAGGCGCCGGTCGGACGGGGTGTGTTGCTGATGTAGGACACCATATCAGTCCCTCTGCCAGGGCCGCGTGGCGGCTGCGACGGGCCGCACCAGGGCGCGACAGGGCGCAGCGGGCGCGGATACGGTGTGCCACATCCGCGCTTCGTGGGGTGTGGCGTGCCGACCAGCTGCCTCGCGGGCCAGGGCCGGAGACACGAACGCTCCCAGGTCGCCAGCTGCACCACCGAGCGGCCGTTCATCGAACTCGCTGCCGCCACGGCGGGGTGCGGCACGACGATTGGGGCCGCAGCGCCTGCGGCGGCTGATCCCCCGCCGGCGCCGGCCGCCGCGGCGATCTCGGCGGCCCCGGCCTGCAGCCGTATGCTCCGGCCGCGATGTCGCTCCACCTGCTCACGCCGGCCATGGCCGGCCTGCTCGACCGCATCCGGCGCGCCCAGCGGCAGCCGCTGCATGCCCTGACGCCCGTCCAGGCCCGCCTGGCCTACGAGGCGGGCGCCGAGGTGCTCGACCTGCCTCGTGCGCCACTGACTCATGTTCGCGATCTGATGCTGGCTGGCCGCCCGGCGCGCCTGTACGCGGTGCGCGTCGAGCCACTTCCGGCGCTGCTGTACCTGCACGGTGGCGGCTTCGTCATCGGCAGCCTCAAAACGCACGACAGCCTGTGCCGACAACTGGCCCTGCGCAGTGGCTGCGCCATCGTCTCGCTCGACTACCGCCTGGCGCCCGAACACCCGTTCCCGGCCGCCGTCGACGACACCTGGGCGGCGCTCGAGGCGCTGCTGCGGCACCCGGCCGGTGCCGGCATCGAACGGCTCATCGGCGTCGGCGGCGACAGCGCCGGCGGCACCCTGGCCGCCGTGGCCGCCCTGCACGCGCGTGATCGTGGCTGGTCCCTGGCGCTGCAGCTGCTTATCACGCCCGGCACGACGGCCCACGCCGACACGGCATCGCACAAGCTGTTCGCCGACGGCTTCTTGCTCGACGCGGCCACCATCGCCTGGATGTTCGACCACACCATCCCGCACGCCCACCGCCGCGACTGGCGCTTCGCGCCGCTGGAGGCCGATGTCGACGGCGTGGCGCCGGCCTGCATCATCCTGGCCGAATGCGACCCGCTGGTCGACGAAGGCCTGGCCTACGCCGACCGGCTGCGCGCCGCCGGCGTGCCGGTGGCGCTGGAGCTGGTGCGCGGCGTGACGCATGATTTCATCAAGATGGGCCGCGCACTGCGCGAGGCCCAGCCTGCTCTGGCCGCCGCGGCGGCCGCCATCCACGAGGCCGCCCAGACATGAAACGAGCCGAGTTCCGCCACCTCGAGACCCTGCGCGTGCGCTGGGCCGAGGTCGATCTGCAGAAGATCGTCTTCAACGGCCACTACCTGATGTACGTCGACACCGCCGTGGCGGGCTACTGGCGCGCGCTGGCCCTGCCGTACCACGAGACGATGGAGCAGCTGCAAGGCGATCTCTACGTGCGCAAGGCCACGCTCGAATACGAAGGCTCGGCGCGTTACGACGAGCGGCTCGAGGTCGGCATCTGCTGCACGCGCATCGGCAACTCGTCGATGGTGTTTGCCGCCGCGGTGTTCCGCGGCGAGCAGGCACTGGTGCATGGCGAGCTGGTCTACGTGTTCGCCGATCCGCACACGCAGACCAGCCGGCCGGTGCCAGCGCCGCTGCGCGAGTGGCTGCAGGCCTTCGAAGCCGGCGAACGCATGGTCGACTTGCAGTTGGGCCACTGGGCGACGCAGCACAGCGCCGCGATGGCGCTGCGCACCGCGGTGTTCGCCACCGAACAGGGCATCGCGGCCGAGCTGATGTCGGACGCGCACGACGCCGACGCGCTGCACGCGCTGGCCGTCAACCGCGCCGGTCTGGCCGTGGGCAGCGGGCGGCTGGTGAGCCTGCCCGGTGGCGTGGGCAAGATCGGCCGCATGGCCGTGGCTGGTGGCGCGCGCGGCGCGGGTGTGGGCGGGCAGTTGCTGCAGGCGCTGGTGCAGGCCGGCCGCGAACGGGGCTTGAGCGAGCTGGCGCTGCACGCGCAGACCAGCGCTGAGGGCTTCTACCGCCGCGCCGGTTGGCAGGCCGAAGGCGCGGTTTTCGAGGAAGCCGGCGTGCCGCACCAGACGATGCGGCTGGCGCTGCGCTGATGGGCGGGCCGCTGAAGGCCCGGGCCTTCAGCGCGCTTCAGCGAGCGACAGGCTCGAACACCTCGACATGCCGGGCGCCGCGGCACCAGCGTGCCGCGGCCTGGGTACCGCGCGTCACGATGTCGGCCTGCAGGCCCGGCGCGATGCCGCCCTCGCGGGCGTAGGTTTCCATCAGCGTGGCGTCGTCGCTGCCGTCGGCGTCGGTGCGCAGGTACAGGCGGGCGACGAGGCCCGGCCACTCGGCCTCGAGCGCGGCCTGCAGGCGCTGCATGTCGGCCTGCGCGGCGCGGACATCGTGGCGCGACAGGCGCCAGTAGACGAAGAGTTCGCGCACGGCCGCCGGTTGCTGCCTTGGTTCAGGGCGCGTCGGCCGGAAGCGCGTAGGGCAGGGCCGCCGGCGTCAGCAGCGGGCCGTCGGCGCTGCCCAGGTGCAGGCTGCCGCCTTCCAGCGCCGACAGCTTCAGCTCGATCAGCGCGACGGCGCCCATGCCGGGCACCACGCCCGCCAGCGCCACCATGCCGGCGGGCTGGCCGGGGTCGGCGCTGTGCAGCACCTCCTGGCCAGGCGTCATCGGCAGCGGCCCCTGCACCAGCACGCCGCGGCGCTTGAGCGTTCCGCGGTACTGGCTGCGCGCGACGATCTCCTGGCCCGGGTAACAGCCCTTCTGGAAGTTGACGCCACCCACGAGCTCGAGGTTCACCATCTGCGGCACGAACTGCTCGACTGTGGCCGCCACGATGCGCGGCACGCCGCTGGCGGCCTCGAGGCCCTGCCACAGCTCGGCGTCGAGCAGAGGCGCGGCCGGCGCCTCGCCGCCGAACTGCAGCGCGCGCGCCACTGGCAGGCCGCCTACCAATGCCGGCGGCAGCGTCACGCAGGTGCCGCCGTTCGAGGCACTCACCGACCAAGGCAGCCCCGTGCCCGCCGCCGTGCCGACGAGGCCGTGCATCGGCGCCCAAGCGGCCTCGGCGCTGACGTCGTCGAGCTTGCACTTCGCGCGCAGCACGAACATGCGCAGCCGCTTCAGCACCGCCGGCAGCACGTCGGCGCTGCAGGCCAGCAGCACGGTGTCGTCGCCTTCGGCCCACATCACGAAGGTGGCGAGCAGCCGGCCCTTGGCCGTGCAGTAGCCGGCCAGCCGCGCCGTGCCCGGCTGCAGCGTGTTCACGTCCTGCGTGAGTTGGCCGTGCAGGAAGCTGCGGGCCTCGGCGCCTTGGGCGCGGATCAGGCCCCAGTCAGCGAGGGGCAGGGCGCCCGAAGGGGGCAGCGCGGAGATGGAGAGCGACATGCGCTGATTATCATGAGCACGTCATGGCGTCTCGAGCTTCGTGGATTCGTATCGGCCTGGCGCTCCTGCTGGTGCCCTTGCTGGCCACGGGGTGCGCCGTGGCAGCAGCATGGTGGTGGCTGGACCGGCCTTTGCCCCTGGCTACGCCCTCGGTGGAGCTGTCGATCGAGCCCGGCGACAACCCGCGCACCGTGGCCCAGGCCTGGGTCGGCGCCGGCGTGATGACCTCGCCGCGGCTGCTCTACGAGTGGTTCCGCTGGTCGGGCCAGGCCCGCCGCATCCGCGCCGGCAGTTACGAGGTCACCGAGGGCACGACACCGCGCACGCTGCTCGACAAGCTGGTGCAAGGCGATGAACTTCGCGAGCGGGTGCGCTTCATCGAAGGCTGGACCTTGCGGCAACTGCGCGCCGAACTGGCGCGCGCGCCCCACCTGAAGCCCACGACGGCGGCACTCGACGAAGCCGAGCTGATGGCCGCCGTCGGCGCGCCGGGCAAGCCCGCCGAAGGGCGATTTTTTCCCGACACCTACGTCTACAGCCGCGGCGTCAGCGACCTCACGGTGCTTCGGCGCGCCTACCGGATGATGGAGCTGCAGCTGCAGCAGGCCTGGGAGCAGCGTGCCGCCGACACGCCCCTGAAGACGCCCGACGAGGCGCTGACCCTGGCCTCCATCGTCGAGAAGGAAACCGGGCTCGATGCCGACCGCGGCCATATCGCTGGCGTCTTCGTGAACCGGCTGCGCATCGGCATGCCGCTGCAGACCGACCCCACCGTCATCTACGGCCTGGGTGCGAGTTTCGACGGCAACCTGCGCCGGCGCGACCTCGAGACAGACGGCCCGTTCAACACCTACACCCGCGGCGGCCTGCCGCCCACGCCCATCGCGTTGCCGGGCGTGGCGTCGCTGCGCGCAGCCGTGCGGCCCGAGCGCACGAAGGCGCTGTACTTCGTGGCCAAGGGCGACGGCCGCAGCGCCTTCAGCGAAACCCTCGCCGACCATAATCGGGCGGTGACCCGCTACCAATTGCGCCGCTGATGGCCGCCGGACTCTTCGTCACCGTCGAAGGCATCGACGGCGCGGGCAAGAGCACGCACCTCGCGGCCTTGCAGGCCTGGTTCCAGCAGCGCGGCCACGAGGTGGTGGCCACGCGCGAGCCCGGCGGCACCGAGCTGGCCGAGGCCCTGCGCGAGCTGGTGCTGCACCGCGCGATGGACGCGCTGACCGAGGCCTTGCTGGTGTTCGCCGCGCGGCGCGACCACCTCGTGCAGGTGATCGAGCCCGCCCTGGCGCGCGGCGCCGTGGTGGCCTGCGACCGGTTCACAGACGCGAGCTTTGCCTACCAGGGCGGCGGACGCGGCTTCGACGCTGGCGTGCTGGCCACGCTCGAAGCCTGGGTGCAGCAAGGGCGCCAGCCCGATCTGACGCTGTGGTTCGATCTGCCCGCCCACGAAGCCGCGCGTCGCCGCGCCGCGGCGCGTGCGCCCGACCGATTCGAAGCGCAGGACGTGGCCTTCTTCGAACGCGTCATCGCGGGCTACGCGGCGCGCGAGGCCACCGACCGGCGCCGCTTCGAGCGCATCGATGCCCAGGCCGAGCCGGCCGCCGTGTGGCAGCAGGTCGAGGCCGCGCTCGCGCGGCGCTTCGGGTGACGCGATGCTGATCGCCGACGACGGCCAGGTGCCGCTGCCGTGGCTGGCGCTGCCGCTGGCCGAGGTGCTGACGCGGCAGCGTGGCCATGCGCTGATGGTGCAGGGCGCGGCCGGTGTGGGCGTGCTGCCGTTTGGTGTCAGCCTGGCGCAGTCGTGGCTTTGCGAAGCACCGGTGGGCGCGGGCCTGGCCTGTGGCCGCTGTGGCAGCTGCCGGCTCGTGCAGGGCCATGTCCACCCCGACCTCTTCCTGCTGATGCCCGAGCTGCAGCGGCGCGAGCGCGGCTGGCTGCTTGGCAGCGACAAGCCCGAGGCCGACAGCGGCAAGAAGCCGAGCCGGCAGATTCGTGTCGATGAGGTTCGGCAGCTCATCGATTGGGCCTACAAGACCTCGGCCCGTGGCCGCGGCAAGGTGGCCGTGCTGACCCCGGGCGAGACGCTGAACCTCAGTGCCGCCAACGCACTGCTGAAGACGCTCGAAGAGCCGCCGCCCGGCACCCGGCTGCTCATCACCACGCCCGACCCCGCGCGGCTGCTGCCGACGGTGCGCAGCCGCTGCCAGGCCTGGCGGCTGGCCGAACCCGACGCCACCGTGGCCACGGCCTGGCTGGCCGGGCAGGGCGTAGACGAGCCGGAGGTGCTGCTCGCGGCCTGCGCCGGACGCCCGCTCGATGCGCTGGAGCTGCACCAGCGCGGCCTGCGCGCCGAGCATTGGCGCCAGCTGCCCCAGGCCCTGGCACGCGGGCAGGGCGCGGCCGTTCAGGGCTGGCCGCTGCCGCAACTGCTGGATCTGCTGCTCAAGGTGTGCCACGACGCGCTGGCGGTGGCCGGCGGCGCGGCCCCGCGCTACTTCGTGGCCGGCAGCGTGCCCAAGGCGGCGTCGATCGAGGCGCTGCGGCAGTGGTCGCATGAGCTGCAGCGCGTGGCACGGCACGCGGCGCATCCGTGGAACGAAGGTGTGCTGGTCGACAGCCTGGTGGCCGCGGCGAGCCGCGCGCTGCGTGGCGCGCCGGCGCGGGTGGCGAACGCCGGCCCGCGGCGCCTGGGCTTGGATACACTGCCCGAATGAATGACGGCACCCCCACCCGCCCTGGCGGCCTTGGCGCCCCCGTGGTGCCCGGCGCGGCGGCGGCCACCGGGCGGCCCAGCGTCATCCAGCTGGTGTTCCGCGAAAAGGGCGCGCTGTACGCGGCCTACATCCCCATCTTCACCGACGGTGGCCTGTTCGTGCCCACCATACGCGAGTACCGGCTCGGCGAAGACATCTACCTGCTGCTGTCGCTGCCCGAGGATCCGCAGCGCTTTCCGGTGGCCGGCAAGGTGTCGTGGATCACGCCGCCCAACGCCTCGGGCGGGCGCACGCAGGGCGTGGGTGTGCGCTTCCCGAACGACGAGAAGTCGCGGCAGCTGAAGGTCAGGATCGAAGAGATCCTGGGTACCTTGGTCCAGTCGCAGAAGCCGACGCAGACGATCTGAGCCCTCAGGCCGGGACCGCACCCGGCCGCCACTGCCCCGATGTTCGTCGACTCGCACTGTCATCTCAGCTTTCCGGGCCTGCACGAGCGCCTGCCTGAGCTGCGCCAGGCGATGGCCGCCGCGCAGGTCGACCGCGCCATCTGCATCTGCACCACGCTCGAGGAGTTCGAGACCGTGTACACCCTGGCGCGTGACCACGCCGAGCTCTGGTGCACCGCCGGCGTCCACCCCGACAACGAAGACGTGCAGGAGCCCACGCTCGACGATCTCGTCTCGCGTGCCGGGCGTGAGCGCGTCGTGGCCATAGGCGAGACCGGGCTCGACTACTACCGGCTCAACGGGCGCTCGGTGGCCGAGATGGCCTGGCAGCGCGACCGTTTCGCCATCCACATTGCCGCCGCCCACGCCACCGGGCTGCCGCTGGTGGTGCACACGCGCAGCGCCAGCACCGACACCGTCGAGATGCTGCGCAGCGAAGGCCGCGGCGCGGTCGGTGGTGTGTTCCATTGCTTCACCGAAACAGCCGAGGTCGCGCGGGCCGCGCTGGACCTCGGCTTCTACATCTCGTTCTCCGGCATCCTGACCTTCCGCAACGCCGAGGAGCTGCGCGACGTGGCGCGCTCGGTGCCGCTGGACCGCTGCCTGATCGAGACC
>JBIJAP010000097.1:0-10005 GCA_044345715.1 Rubrivivax sp. | reverse complement strand
ACGCCGGCTGGGTGGCCAACCGCTGGTGCGAACTGCTGCCGGTGCCGATGGCGGCCAAGCAGAAGCTGATGGAGCTCGAAGACCCGGTCATCCGCCTCAGCATCGTCGACGGCTTTCTGCGCGACAAGAAGGTCGTGTTCGGCTGAGGCGCGGACTCAATCATCCTGTCGATCGGCACCCGCAAACAGCTTGCGAACCGGCGCCGGCAAGCCCAGCGCCAGCGCCTGCGCTGGCTCGCACCAGCGGCCCTCGGGCACACCGGCAGGCAGTGCGGCGCGCGCGGGCAGTGTCCAGGCCAGCGGCTGCAACGTCCAGTCGAAGTGCGTCAGCGCATGCTGCACCGGCGCGAGCCACTCACCGTCGCCTCGCCAGCCGTCGGCCAGCCGCTGCAGCGTGTCGGCGCTGTCGAACTCCGGCAGGCTCCACAGGCCCGCCCACACACCGGTGGCCGGGCGCTGCACCAGCCACCAGCGCGAGCCCTGGCGCAGCCACAGCAGCGCGTGCGTGCGTCGGCCACGCTTCAGGCGCCGGCTCTTGACTGGGTAGCGCTCAGGCGTGCCCTCGCGCCGCGCCACGCAGCGCGGGGCCACCGGGCAATGCAGGCAGGCCGGCGCGCGCTGCGTGCACAGCGTCGCGCCCAGGTCCATCAGGCCCTGGGTGTAGACGCCCACCTCGCGCGCCGGCAGCAGCGCCGTGGCCTCGGCCCACAAGGCCTCGACGGCGCTGGCGCGCGCCAGGTCGTCCTCGAAGCCGAGCACCCGCGACAGCACCCGCTTGACGTTGCCATCGAGAATGGCCACACGCTCGCCAAAGCAGAAGGCCGCGATCGCCGCCGCCGTGCTGCGGCCGATGCCCGGCAGCTGCGCCAGTGCCGCGGCCTGGCCCGGAAACCGGCCGCCGTGCTCGGCCACCACAGCCTGCGCGCAGCGATGCAGGTTGCGTGCGCGGCTGTAGTAGCCGAGGCCGCTCCACAACGCCAGCACGTCGTCGAGCGGCGCCGCGGCCAGGGTCTGCACGTCAGGGAATCGCTGCAGGAAACGCCCGTAGTAGGCCAAGACCGTGGCCACCTGCGTCTGCTGCAGCATCACCTCCGACAGCCACACGCGGTAAGCGTCGCGCGCGCCTTGCCAGGGCAGGCCATGGCGGCCTTCGCGCTGCTGCCAGGCGATGACGTCTTCAGCGAAGCCGTCGGCGCGCCCGGGAGCCGGCGGCGATGCAGCAGCGCGGCTCACGCCGCATCTTGCTGCGTCTCGGCGTCGAGCGACACCCTCGGCACCGTCGGCTCGAGCGCCAGCTTGCGGGCGCTGGCCACGGCCTCGTCTGCCACCGCCGTGAGGCGGGTGAGCATGACGCCGAGGTGGTCGTCCTGCGCCTGCACCTCGGCGATGCGTTGCTCGAGCTCGCCCGAGGCCACTTGCACGCGCTGCAGCGACTCCTTGCGTCGCGTGAAACCGCGCCGCCGCTCGCGCAGCTGCATCTCGACCTGGCCTTGCGCGCTCTTGCTCCAGAGCTCCAGTTCGCCGGCGGCGTTTTCGAACACCACGCGCAGCTTCGACAGCAGCAAGCGCCGGAACTGTTCGGCAAAACCCGGCGTAGCCATGCGGAAGGCCTGGCCGAGGCCGAGGTAACGGCCATAGTTGTGGTCGATGCGTCTGAGGTCGTCGGCAAAGGCCGCCAAAGACGGCATCGGCGCCACCGAGAAGGCGAACCCGTACTCGGTATTCAGCTGGCGGAAGCTGGCGTCGAGCATCTCGCGCATCTCCTCGGCCTGCGTGCCCGCCTTCTGGAGGTGATCGCGCACCCGGCCCATCAGCGTGTCGAATGCGGCCTTGCCGCCCAGGTTGAACAACGATGCCGTCATGGCCGCGTGCATGGCGCCGACCTCGCGGCGCAGCGCCTCGGCCGACAGCAGGGCCAGCACCGATTTGAGGATGCGCGCCTGCACCGCACGCAGCGCCGACAGCTTGGCCGTGCAGCGCTCGAATTCGTCGATCTCGGCGCCCACGCGTTCGAGCATCAGCCGCGTCTTGGCGCCGCTCTTGCCGCGCAGCCCGCGCAGCTCCATCAGCTGCTCGGCCAGCGTGCGACGGCGGTCGCCCAGGCGCCGGCCGGCCTGCAGGCGCAGCTGCTCCACCACGCCCACCGCCGATTGCACCAGCAGCTCCTGCCGCCGCGGCAGCAGTTGCGACACCAGCGCGGCCTCCAGCGGCGGCAGCCGGCTGGCCGCGAGGCGCTTGTCGTCGAGGTCCACGCGCGCAGCCAGCGCATCGCGCGCCGACAAGGGGAACACCCTCTCCAGCGGCATGCCCAGCGTCTGCGCCGTGTCCTGACGCTGCTGCTCGATCTGCGCCTGCACCACTGCCGCGCCCACCATCGGGTCGGCCAGCGTGTCGATCTTGTTCAGCACCACGAAGCGCTCAAGGCTGGCCTGGCCGAGGTGGTCGCGCCAGATCGACAGGTCGGACTTGGTGACACCGGTGTCGGCCCCGAGCACGAACACCACCGCGTGCGCCGAAGGCAGCAGCCCCAGCGTGAGTTCGGGCTCGGCGCCGATGGCGTTGAGGCCCGGGGTGTCGATGACCACCAGCCCGCGCTTGAGCAGCGGGTGCGGGTAGTTGATGACGGCGTGGCGCCAGGTCGGCACCTCGACGAAGCCGCGCTCGTTGATCGGCGGGTTGTCTTCGGGGCGTTCGTCGTTCCAGAAGCCCAAGGCGATGGCGCGTTCCTTGTCGACACGCTGCGTGCGCGTAACGGCCGAGAGCGCCTGCACCAGCGTCTTGGGGTCGCGCGCATCGAGCGGCACGTGGTGCCAGTGCTCGTCGCGGCCCCGCAGCTCGGTCAGGCTCAGGCCGCGCAGCCGGGTCTCCACGGGCAGCAGCGACAGCCTCGGCGACGCGTCGGCCTCGTAGCGCAGTTCCACCGGGCACATCGTGGTGCGGCCCGGCGAGGCCGGCAGCACGCGCTGGCCGGCATCGGCAAAAAAGATGGCGTTGATCAGCTCGCTCTTGCCGCGCGAGAACTCGGCCACGAAGGCCAGCACCAGCGTCTCGGAACCCAGCCGCTCGCGCAGCGCCGACAACAGGGTCGTGTCGGTGTCATCGAGCAAGTCCTGCTCGCCCAGCGAGCGGCCCAGGTTGACCACTGCCCGGTCAAGCTCGGCGCGCCAGGTCGCGAGGGCATCGAGGCTGTCGGCAATGCGGCTGTGCATCGTGAGAAATCGCTGGAAAGACGCCGCCGGACACGGCAGCGGGCATCCTAGCGCAGCGCCGTCAAGCGCTTGCCACGGAAATCACGGTGCAACGGGCAGTTACTGATACTGACAAGATGACAAGGCCTCGCCGAAGGAAGCCGCTCACGCGCGCTCAGCGCTTCTGGCAGGCCGCGCAGAAGTAGGTCGAGCGCTGCGACATCACCCGCCGCTTCACCGCCGCGCCGCAGCGCGCGCAGGGCTGGCCCTCGCGGCCGTACACGGCGGCCTCGGCCTGGTAGGCGCCGCTGGCGCCGTGCACGTCGGTGAAGTCGCGCAGCGTCGAGCCGCCGAGAGCGAGTGCGCGGCCCAGCGTGCCGCGCACGGCGGCCAGCAGGCGGTCGGCACGCGGCAGGCTGATGCGGTCGGCGCGCAGCGCCGGGTGGATACCGGCCTGGAACAAGGCCTCGCAGGCGTAGATGTTGCCGGCGCCGACCACCGCATCGCCGGCCAGCAGCACGGCTTTGATCGGCGCGCGCCGCTGCCGCAGCGCGGCATGAAAGCGCGCCGCCGTGAGCTCGGGGTCGAAGGGCTCCGGCCCCAGGCGGGCCAGCAAGGGCGCCGCGGGTGCGTCGTGCAGGGAGGCCGACCAGACCACGGCGCCGAAGCGACGCGGGTCGTTCAGGCGCAGCGTGCCGCGGTTGGTGACGAGGTCGAAGTGGTCGTGCGGGCCGGGCTCGGGCGCGTCGGCCTGCAGCGCCAGCGAGCCCGACATGCCCAGGTGCATCAGCAGACCGCCTTCGGCTAGGCCCTGGCGGGCCAGAGGCATCCACAGGTACTTACCCCGGCGGGTGATGTCGCCGATGTGCAGGCCGGCAAAGCTGGCCGTGGCACGGCCGAGCGGCCAGCGCAGCGGTTTGCCCAGGCGCAAGGCGTGCACCTTGGCACCGGCCAGGGGGGCGGCGATGCCCCTTCGTGTGACTTCGACCTCCGGCAGTTCCGGCATGCAGGCATTATGGGAGCATGACCCGACGCCCATCGCCGCCGCGCCGAGGCGCGCCTGCCGCCCGCCCGATCCTCGTTGCCGCCACGCTGGCTCTGCTGTCCGGCATGGCCTGGGCGCAGGCGCCGACCCCTGTGCCGCCTGCCGCACCGCCGGCCGCCGCCGAGCCAGCGCCGCCGCTGAACTCGGCCATGGACGACCGCCTCTTCTACCAGTTGCTGGTGGGTGAACTCGCCTTGACGCAAGGCGATCTCGGCACCGCCTACAGCTGGCTGCTGGACGCCGCCCGGCGCACGCGTGACGACGGCCTGTTCCGCCGCAGCATCGACATCGCCATCCAGGCGCGCAGCGGCGAGCAGGCGCTGGCCGCCGCCCGCGCGTGGCGCCTGGCCCGGCCCGAGTCGCTGGAGGCGCTGCGCCTGCAGGTGCAGCTGCTGATGGGCACCGGCCGCGCGGCCGAGGTGGCCGAGCCGCTGCGGTCGCTGCTTGACGCAACCCCGCTGGCCGAGCGCGGCGGCCTCATCGTCGCGCTGCCGCGCTTCCTGCAGCGGGCGGGCGACGCCCGCGTGGTGGCACAGCTGATGGACGAGGTGCTCAAACCCCACCGAGAGCGCACGCAGACGGCCGTGCCCGCCCGGGTGGCCCAGGGCCGCGCATGGCTCGAAGCCAAGGATTCCGCCCGCGCTTTGGCGCTGGCCCAGGAGGCGCAGGCACTGGACCCGGCCGCCCCCGGGCCGGCGCTGCTGGCGATGGAGCTGATGCGCGAGCGGCCCGAGGCCGAAGCGCTGCTGCAGGCCTATCTGGCCCAGCCCGCCGCCGAGCCCGCCGTGCGCCAGGCTTACGCCCGCGTGCTGACGTCCTCGCAGCGCTACGCCGACGCCATCGCGCAACTGGAGCTGGCCGTGAAGGCGCAGCCGCGGGAGCCCGGGTCCTACCTCACGCTGGGCGCGCTGCACCTGGAACTCAAGCACCCGGTCGAGGGCGAAGCGGCGCTGAAGCGCTTCGTCGAGTTGGCCACGCCGCCGGCCGGTGAACCGCCCGCCGGCGACGACGGCCGACCCGACGACCGGCTTGAACAAGCCTGGCTGATGCTCGCCCAGGCCGCCGAGATGCGCGGCGACTTCAAGGCCGCCGAGGGCTGGCTGGCGCGCATCGCCGACCCCGAACGCGCGCTCGAGGTGCAGACCCGCCGCGCCACCATCCTGGCGCGCGAAGGCCGTGTGCGCGAGGCCCGGGCGCTGATCAAGGCGCTGCCCGAGCGCGATGCCGAGGAGGCACGCGCCAAGCTCTCTGCCGAGGCCGGCATGCTGCGCGAGGTGAAGCGCTGGAAAGAGGCCTACGAGGTGCTGGGCCAGGCCGTGCAGCGCTTTGCCGACGACTCCGAGCTGCTGTACGAGCAGGCCATGATGGCCGAGAAGCTGGATCGGCTGGCCGAGATGGAGCAGTTGCTGCGCCGCGTGATCGCGCTCAAGCCCGACAACGCACATGCCTACAACGCCCTGGGCTACTCGCTGGCCGACCGCAGCCAGCGGCTGCCGGAGGCGCGCACCCTGATCGCCCGCGCGCTCGAACTCGCCCCGGGCGACCCTTTCATCACCGACAGCCTGGGCTGGGTCGAGTTCCGCCTCGGCAACCGCGACGAGGCCTTGCGGCTGCTGCGCCAGGCCTATGCCGCCCGCCCCGATGCCGAGATCGGCGCCCATCTCGGCGAGGTGCTCTGGTCCCTGAACCAGCGCGACGAGGCCCGCCGCGTGTGGCAGGAGAGCCGCCGCCGCGACGCCGGCAACGAGGTGCTGCGCGAGACGCTGGCGCGGCTGCGGGTGGACCTCTGAGTTCGGCGCGCGCAGATCCCACACGACGCCGGCTGTTGGCCAGCGGCGCCGCGTTGCTGCTCGCCGGCTGCGCGACGCGCGCGCCCGACCCGACCGTCACCACAGGTCGCCTATCCTTGCGGGTCGATGCTTCGGTTGAGAGGCCCGCGCAGAATGTGAGCGCAGGCTTCGAACTGGCGGGTGACGGCCGCCAGGGCGAGCTGAAACTGTTGTCGCCGCTGGGCACACAGCTGGCGGCGGCGCGCTGGGCGCCCGGGCTCGCCCTGCTCATCACCGGCGACGGCGAACGCCGCTTCGACACGCTCGACCGCCTCTCTCGCGAGGCCCTCGGCGAAGCCCTGCCCCTAGCCGCCTGGCCCGACTGGCTGGCCGGGCGGCCCTGGCGCGAGGCGCCGCACAGCCCGCTCGCCGACGGCTTCGAGCAACTGGGCTGGCGCATCACCACCTCGGCGCTGACCGACGGCCAACTGCTCGCCCGGCGCGACGCCGCCCCGGCCGTGACGCTGCGCGTGCGACTCGATCCCCGCGAGCCCGCACCGCCCCGGACGGAGAATGCCGCCCCACGATGAGTCTCGTTGCCCTGCACGACCTGCCCGCGCCGGCCAAGATCAACCTGTTCCTGCATGTCGTCGGCCGCCGGGCCGACGGCTACCACCTGCTGCAGTCGGTGTTCGTGCCCATCGACTGGGCCGACCGGCTGCACGTCGAGCGGCTGCCCGACGGCCGGCTGGAGCGCATCGATCTCGGCCCCGCCCTGCCGGCCGACGACCTGTGCCTGCGCGCCGCCCGCGCCCTGCAGCAGGCCAGCGGCACGCCCTGGGGCGCGCGCATCGCCATCGACAAGCTGGTGCCCTGGGGCGCCGGCCTGGGCGGCGGCAGCTCGGACGCCGCCACCACGCTGATCGCCCTGAACCGACTTTGGGGCCTGCACTGGCCGCGCGCGCGGCTGGCGGCGCTGGGGCTGCAGCTCGGCGCCGATGTGCCCTTTTTTCTGGGGCGGGGCCCGGCCTTCGTGCAGGGCATCGGCGAGCAGCTCATGCCGATGCTCGTGCCGGCGCTGGCGCTGGCCGTGGTGAAACCGCCGCAATCCTTGCCCACGCCCGAGATCTTCGGCCACCCGGGGCTCAAACGCGACACCGAGCCTGTTATAGTCATGGGCTCTTTCGACAGCGCCGCGCAAGCGGTTGCTGCCCCGCCAACCGGGGCGGACGCAGTGAACTGGCCAATGAGCTGGCCAACGGAATGGGGCGCAGTGGATGCGGGTTTCGGCCGCAACGACCTGCAACCCCCGGCCGAAGATCGCTGCCCCGCCGTGGCCGATGCGGTGGCCTGGCTTCGCCAGCGCTACGGCAACGGCCGCATGAGTGGCTCGGGCAGCGCGGCATTTGCGCACATGGCGAAAGACGGCAGCGACGCCCCACCGATGGCGACGTTCCCGCAGGGCGAGTTGCCTGCGGGCTGGGTGGGGCGGCGATGTCGCAGTCTGGAGGTCTTGCCGCTCGCGGCCTGGCTTTCTGACTGAAACAGGTTTGTAGGGACCGGTGCGAACCGGTGTCCTGTGTAGGGGAGTCGCCAAGTTGGTTAAGGCATCGGATTTTGATTCCGACATGCGAGGGTTCGAGTCCTTCCTCCCCTGCCAAACATCTTCTGACCGGGTCTGACGAGGCCCGGTCCCCGGCCACCAGGCCCCACCACCTGAGCCCGACCGTGCTGTTCAACACCGTCCTCTTCACCGGCAACGCCAACCCGGTGCTTGCGGCCGAGATCGCCAGCGCGCTCGGCGTCGAACTCGGCAGCGCCGACGTCGGCCGCTTCTCTGATGGCGAAGTCACCGTCGAGATCCGCCAGAACGTGCGCGCCCGCGACGTCTTCGTGGTGCAGCCCACCTGCGCCCCCACGAACGACCACCTCATGGAGCTGGCGTTCATGGTCGATGCGCTCAAGCGCGCAAGTGCGCGCCGCATCACCGCCGTCATCCCGTACTTCGGCTACGCCCGGCAAGACCGCCGCCCGCGCAGCATGCGCGTGCCGATCAGCGCCAAGGTCGTGGCCAACATGCTCGAGACCGTGGGTGTGGAGCGCGTGCTGACGATGGACCTGCACGCCGACCAGATCCAGGGCTTCTTCGACATCCCGGTCGACAACATCTACGCCAGCCCGGTGCTGCTGTCCGACCTGAAGAGCAAGCGCTACCCGAACCTCGTGGTCGTGTCGCCCGACGTCGGCGGCGTGGTGCGCGCCCGCGCGCTCGCCAAACAGCTCGGCTGTGACCTGGCCATCATCGACAAGCGCCGCCCCACGGCCAACGTGTCGGAAGTGATGCACGTGATCGGCGAGATCGAAGGCCGCAACTGCGTGATCATGGACGACATGATTGACACCGCCGGCACGTTGGTGAAGGCGGCCGAGGTGCTGAAGGAACGCGGCGCCCAGAGCGTGTTCGCCTACTGCACGCACCCGGTGTTCAGTGGCCCGGCCGTCGACCGCATCGCCGGCAGCGCGCTCGACGAGGTCGTCATCACCAACACCATCCCGCTGTCTGCTGCCGCCCGGGCCTGCCCGAAGATCCGGCAGCTGAGCGCGGCCTTCCTGTTTGCCGAGAGCATCCGTCGCATCTCCGACGGCGAATCGGTGACGTCCCTCTTCGCGGAGCAGAACAACAACTTCTGATCTTCGCCAAGGCCTGCGGCGCAATCCGGCGCGGCAGGCTTGTTTTCGGGCCGCCTGGTCGCGGGTGCGCCCATCCATGTTTGGAGCCACTATGAAATTCACCGCTTATGCGCGTACGCAGCAGGGGACCGGAGCGAGCCGCCGCCTGCGCCACGCCGCCAAGGTCCCCGGCATCGTCTACGGTGCGGGCACGCCGGCCATGATCGAGCTCGATCACAACGCCCTGTTCTTCGCGCTGAAGAAGGAAGCCTTCCACTCGTCCATCCTCGAGATGGACCTGGCTGGCCAGACGCACAAGGTGCTGCTGCGCGACTTCCAGATGCACGCCTACAAGCCCATGGTCATGCACGTGGACTTCCAGCGCGTCGACGAGACCACGCGCCTGCGCAAGAAGGTGCCGCTGCACTTCACGGGCGAAGAAACCTCGCCGGCCGTGAAGACCGACAAGTGCCTGGTCAACCGCATCGCCATCGAACTCGAGATCGAATGCCTGGCTTCCAAGCTGCCGGAGTTCGTGACCATCGACCTCTCGGGCCTGACCAAGAACCAGAGCCTGCACGTCAGCGACCTGAAGCTGCCCGAGGGCATCAAGGCCGTGCGCCGTGGCACGCTGAACCCGGCCATCGTGACGGCCACTGTGCCGAAGGTGGAAGAAGAAGTCGTCGCCGCACCGGTGGTGGCCGCCGACAAGAAGGGCGCTGCCAAGAAGAAGGACGAGAAGCAGAACAAGAAGTGAGTTGTCACCCGTTCGGGTGTCACTCCGAGCCCCACCGCGGTGGGGCTTTTTCATGCCTGCACGCCACCAATAATCCGTCCCCATGATTCGTCTGTTTGTTGGCCTGGGCAACCCCGGCACCGAGTACGAGGCCACGCGGCATAACGCCGGCTTCTGGTGGGTGGACGCGCTCGCCTCGCAGTGGGGCGCGCGCCTGGCGCCCGATCGCGCCTACCAGGGCCTGGTGGTGCGCGTGGCGCGCCCGCCGGTGGGCGACGGCCCGGTGTGGCTGCTCGAGCCGATGACCTACATGAACCGCTCGGGGGTATCCGTAGCAGGGCTGGCGCGCTTCTTCAAGATCGCGCCGGAAGAGATCCTCGTCGTGCACGACGAGCTCGACCTGCTGCCCGGGCAGGTGAAGCTCAAGCAGGGCGGCAGCGCCGCGGGCCACAACGGCCTGAAGGACATCCTCGCCATGTTGGGCGCGCCCGACTTCTGGCGCCTGCGCCTGGGCATCGGGCACCCGGGCGTGAAGGCCGAGGTGCCGAACTACGTGCTCAAGAAGCCCTCGGCCGAGCACCGCGAGGCCATTGCCAAG
>JBIJAP010000096.1:0-10023 GCA_044345715.1 Rubrivivax sp. | reverse complement strand
TTTTCACGTCTGGCGCCCGTAAACTGCCGGGCTGCATTTCCGAACGCTGCGCATGCTCACCTTCCAGCAGATCATCCTCAAGCTCCAGAGCTACTGGGACGCCCAGGGCTGCGCCCTGCTGCAGCCTTACGACATGGAAGTCGGCGCCGGTACCAGCCACACCGCGACCTTTCTGCGCGCGCTTGGGCCCGAGCCCTGGAAGGCGGCCTACGTGCAGCCCAGCCGCCGCCCGAAAGACGGCCGTTACGGCGAGAACCCGAATCGCCTGCAGCACTACTACCAATACCAGGTGGTACTGAAGCCGGCGCCGGCGAACATCCTCGAGCTCTACCTCGGCAGCCTGCAGGCGCTGGGCTTCGACCTCACCGCCAACGACGTGCGCTTCGTCGAGGACGACTGGGAGAACCCGACGCTGGGTTGCTGGGGCCTGGGCTGGGAGGTCTGGCTCAACGGCATGGAAGTGACGCAGTTCACCTACTTCCAGCAGGTCGGCGGCATTGACTGCAAGCCCATCACCGGCGAGATCACCTACGGCCTGGAGCGCCTGGCGATGTACCTGCAGGGCGTCGAGAACGTCTACGACCTGGTCTGGACCGAGTCGCCCGACGGCACGAAGCTCCTGTACCGCGACGTGTATCACCAGAACGAGGTCGAGCAGAGCACCTACAACTTCGAGCACAGCGATGTCGACTTCCTGCTCACGGCCTTCGTGGCTCACGAAAAGCAGTCAAAGTACCTCATGACCCAACAGCTGGCCTTGCCAGCCTATGAGCAACTGCTGAAGGCCGGCCATTGCTTCAACCTGCTCGACGCGCGCGGTGCCATCAGCGTGACCGAGCGCGCCGCGTACATCGGCCGCATCCGCAACCTGGCGCGAAGCGTGGCGCAGAGCTACCTCGACAGCCGTGCGAGACTGGGCTTCCCGATGGCGCCGCGGCGCTGGGCCGACGACGTGCTGGCGCAGCTGGCAAAGAAGGCGGCCTGACCATGTCGAGTACCACCAAGAACCTGCTCGTCGAACTGTTCGTCGAAGAGCTGCCGCCGAAGGCGCTGAAGAAGCTTGGCGAGGCCTTCGGCACCGTGCTGCTGGCCGGCCTCAAGACCCAGGGCCTGGCCGGCGAGCACTCGGCGCTGAACGTGTTTGCCAGCCCGCGTCGGCTGGCGGCCCATGTGAGCGACGTGCTCGCGGTGGCGCCCGACCGCTCGCAGTCCGTCAAGCTGATGCCGGTGGCGGTGGCGCTGGCGGCAGACGGCTCGCCGACTCCTGCGCTGCTGAAGAAGCTGGCCGCCCTGGGCACTGACGCCAGCGCCGTGCCGACACTCAAGCGCGCGCCCGACGGCAAGACCGAAGCGCTGTTCCTCGACAGCACCGTGCCCGGGGCGACGCTGGCTGCGGGCTTGCAGGTGGCGCTCGACGAGGCCCTTGCCAAGCTGCCGATTCCGAAGGTGATGCAGTACCAGCTCGAGTCGGGCACCGGCGCCGACTTCCAGCCCGGCTGGACGAGCGTGCACTTCGTGCGCCCGGCGCACGGGCTGGTAGCGCTGCACGGCGCCGATGTCGTGCCCGTGCAGGCCCTGGGCTTGCAGGCCGGCCGCCAGACCCGCGGCCACCGCTTCGAGGCCGCGATGGACCCCGTGGTGCTGCAGGACGCCGACCACTACGAGCGTCAGCTCGCCGAGCAAGGCAGCGTCATCGCCGGCTTCGCGCATCGCCGCGACGACATCGTGCGCCAGCTGCAGCACGCCGCCGCGCTGCAAAACGCGCGGCCGGTCGACGACGACGCGCTGCTCGACGAGGTCACGGCGCTGGTCGAACGGCCGAACGTGCTGACCTGCGAGTTCCCGGTCGAGTTCCTGGCGGTGCCGCCGGAGTGCCTCATCCTCACGATGAAAGCCAACCAGAAGTACTTCCCGCTGCTCGACGACCAGGGCCGCCTGACCCACCGCTTCCTGGTGGTGAGCAACATCCGCCCGCCCGATGCCAGCCGCGTGATCGAGGGCAACGAGCGCGTCGTGAAGCCACGCCTGGCCGACGCCAAGTTCTTCTTCGACCAGGACCGCAAGCGCAGCCTTGAGAGCCGCATCCCGCAACTGGCCAAGGTGGTGTACCACGGCAATCTCGGCAGCCAGGGCGAGCGCGTGGAGCGCGTGCGCGCCATCGCCCGGGCCATCGGCCTGCAACTGGGCGCGTCTTCGGGAAGTGAGGCGCTGGCCGCGCAAGCCGACCGCGCCGCGCTGCTGGCCAAGGCCGACCTGCTGACCGACATGGTCGGCGAGTTCCCCGAACTGCAGGGCATCATGGGCGGCTACTACGCCCGCCACGACGGCGAAACGGAAGCCGTGGCCCTGGCGGTGGAAGACCACTACAAGCCGCGCTTCGCCGGCGACGCGCTGCCGCGCGAAAGCGCCGGCCAGGCCGGCCTCGTGGTGGCGCTGGCCGACAAGCTCGAGACGCTGGCCGGCCTCTTCGGCATCGGCGAAAAGCCCACCGGCGACAAGGACCCGTTTGCGCTGCGCCGCCACGCGCTGGGCGTGATCCGCATGCTGATCGAGCGCGATCTGCCGCTGGCCGTGCCGGCGCTGCTGAAGACGGCCTTCGCCGCGTTTCCGGCCGGCCATGGCGATGCCGCGGCCGACCTGATGAACTTCCTCTACGACCGCCTCGTCGGCGTGCTGCGCGAGCAGGGCTACAGCGCGCAGGAAGTCGATGCCGTCATCGCGCTGCGCCCCGACCGCTGGGGCGACATCCCGCGCCGCCTGTCCGCGGTGCGCGCCTTCGCGGCGCTGCCCGAAGCCGCCGCGCTGGCCGCGGCCAACAAGCGCGTGAGCAACATCCTGAAGAAGGCCGACGCCGCCGTTCCCGCCAGCGTGGACGCGGCGCTGCTGAAGGAGGCCGCCGAAGCCGCGCTGCATGCCGCGCTGCACGCCGTGGCGCCCGGCGCCGACGCTGCCTTCGAGCGTGGCGACCACACCGCCAGCCTGCAGGCCCTGGCGGCGCTGAAGGCCCCGGTCGACGCCTTCTTCGAAGGCGTGATGGTGAACGCCGACGACGCCGCGCTGCGCGCCAACCGCCTGGCGCTGCTCGGTGCTCTGCAGCGCGCGATGAACCGCGTGGCCGATCTCTCGCGCCTGGCGGCATAGTCGGCGGCCATGCACAGCGTCAAGCTCGTCATCCTCGGCCGCGACGGCGTGCTCAATCAATTCCGCGAGGGCCACGTCACGGCGCCCGAAGAGTGGGTGCCGGTGCCCGGCGCGCTGGAGGCCCTGGCGCGGCTCAACCACGCCGGCTGGCACGTGGTCGTGGCCACCAACCAGAGCGGCATCGGTCGCAGCATGATCGACATGAGCGCCGTCAACGCCGTGCACGCGCACATGAACCGGCAGCTGCAGCTCGTGGGCGGGCGCATCGACGCCGTGTTCCTGTGCCCGCACACCCCCGAAGACGACTGCGCCTGCCGCAAGCCCAAGCCGGGGCTGATGCTCGACATCGCCCGCCGGTATGGCGTGGACATCGCGCAGATTCCGATGGTCGGCGACACCGCGCGCGACCTCCTCGCCGCCGCCGCCGCCGGTTGCGAACCCCACCTCGTGCGCAGCGGCCGCGCGGCCGATCTCACGCCCGAGGCGCTGCAGGCCCTGCAGGCGCAGGTGCCCGGCGCACGCGTACACGCCAGCCTGTCGGGCTTCGTCGACCACCTGCTCAAGCGCGAGCACCAGCTCGATTCCGCCATCGGCGCCTTCAGGGCCCTGGGCGCATGAAACTCGTCTGGGCCTTGCGTTCGCTGCTCTTCGTGCTGTGGATGGCAGCCACGGTGGTGCCGTGGGCGCTGCTGATGCTGCTGCTGTCGATCTTCATCCGCGGCGAGCGCCTGTACTGGCCCACGATGCGCTGGCTGCGTATGGCGATGTGGGGCTCGCGCGCCATCTGCGGCATCGTGCCGCGTGTGCAGGGCTTGGAGCACCTGCCCACGGCGGCCGAGCACCGCCGCGCCGTCGTGCTGGCCTGCAAGCACCAGAGCACCTGGGAGACCTTCTACTACCCGACGCTGATGCCGCACCCGCTGGCCTATGTCTTCAAGCGCGAGCTGCTCTACGTGCCCTTCTTCGGCTGGGCCATGGGCCGGCTCGACATGGTCCACATCGACCGCAGCAAGCGCGCCCAGGCCTGGAACAAAGTGGCCGAGCAGGGCAAGCGCCTGGCCGATGAGGGCATCTGGGTGATCATGTTTCCCGAGGGTACGCGCACGCCGCGCGGTGGGCAGGGCACCTACAAGAACGGCGCCTCGCGGCTGGCCATTGCCAGCGGCGTGCCGATCGTGCCGATCGCCGCCACCAGCGCGCGCTGCTGGCCGCGCAAGAGCTTCCTGCTGCGGCCGGGCATCGTCGACGTGTCCATCGGCAAGCCGATCGACAGCACCGGCCGCCAGCCCGACGAGCTGATGCGCGAGGTCGAGGCCTGGATCGAAGCCGAGATGCGTCGGCTCGACCCCGAGGCCTACACGACGGCCGCGGCGCCGTCGTCGCCCCGCTCCTAGAATCCGCGGCCATGCCATCAGGCCCGGCTGCCTCCGCTGCGAACGCACCGCCCGAACAGCTTTCGCTGTTCGACGAGGCACCGCCGACGACCGCGGCCCCCATGGCGGCCCCTATTGCGGCACGCCCGGTGCCGCTGCCGCCGAGGCAGGGCGTGAGCCCGGTGCCCGTGGCGCCACCTTCCGCGCATGCCCCGCCCCCGGCCTTGCCGGTTGATCCGCCGGTGCACCGCCATCCCCGCGCCCAACGCGAAGCGCTGCTCGCCGGCCACCGTGTGGCCTACGAGCTGCGCCAATCGCGCCGCCGCAGCATCGGCTTTGTCGTCGGACCCGACGGCCTGACCGTGAGCGCGCCGCGCTGGCTGGGCCAGGGCGAGATCGAGTCCGCGCTGCGCGAGAAGGCACCCTGGATCCTGCGCAAGCTGCAAGAGCAGCGCGAGCGCGCCGCGCGTGTGCAGGCCAACCGCGTGGAGTGGCGCGAGGGCGGCCAGGTGCCCTTCCTCGGAGAGCCGGTGATCCTGGTGCTCGACGCCCGCACCACCGGCGCCGTGCTGCACACCGACGCCACCGCGCTGCCCGGCGTGCCGCGCCTCACGCTGCACCTGGGCTTGCCGCAGCACGCGGCGCCGGAGCAGATTCGCGACGTGGTCCAGAGCTGGCTGCAGCGCCAGGCGCGCCGCATCTTCGAAGAGCGCTGCGGCCTGTTCGCCGCCCGGCTGGGCGTGCGCATGACGCGGCTCACGCTCAGCTCGGCCAGCACGCGCTGGGGCAGCGCCAGCGCCGACGGCTCCATCCGCTTGAACTGGCGGCTGGTGCACTTTGCGCTGCCGGTGATCGACTACGTCGTCACGCACGAGCTCGCGCACCTGCGCGAGATGAACCACTCGCCCGCGTTCTGGGACGTGGTGCGCACCGCACTACCGGACTACGAGCAGGCGCGCGGCGCCTTGCGGCACGAGGTG
The DNA here is from genome assembly GCA_044345715.1 of Rubrivivax sp. Lineage (GTDB taxonomy): Bacteria > Pseudomonadota > Gammaproteobacteria > Burkholderiales > Burkholderiaceae_C > Rubrivivax. The sequence continues at coordinate 4,529 of JBIJAP010000096.1, read as the reverse complement.
CTGCCGCTGCTGGACGACTGAAGCCGGCGCTCAGCTGCGCAGTTCGTCGTCGAAGTACTCGCGCTCGCCCGCCACCGCAGGAAGCGCCCGCGCCTCTTCGCGCTGGCGCAGTTCAACGCGGCGAATCTTGCCGCTGATGGTCTTGGGCAACTCGGCGAACTCCAGGCGCCGGATGCGCTTGTACGGCGCCAGCTTGTCGCGGCAATAGCGCAGGATGTCCATCGCCGTGGCGGCATCGGCCCGCGCGCCCGGGGCCAGCGCGACAAAGGCCTTGGGCACCGCCAGCTTCAGCGGGTCGGGCGAGGGCACCACGGCCGCTTCCGCCACCGCCGGGTGCTCGATCAGCACCGACTCCAGCTCGAAGGGGCTGATGCGGTAGTCGCTGGCCTTGAAGACGTCATCGGCGCGGCCGACGTAGGTGATGTAGCCCTCGGCGTCGCGGACGGCCACGTCGCCAGTGTGATAGTGGCCCTCGCGCATGACCTCGGCGGTCTTGTCGTCGTCTCCGGCATAGCCCTGCATCAGGCCGGTCGGGTGCGGGTTAAGCTCGAGGCAGATCTCGCCCTCGTCGGCCAGTTGGCCGTCGGCGTTGCGCAGCACGACCCGGTAGCCCGGCAGCGGCCGGCCCATCGAGCCGAACTTCAGCTTCTGACCCGGTGGGTTGCCCACCAGCGCCGTGGTCTCGGTCTGCCCGAAGCCGTCGCGGATGGTCACGCCCCAGGCTGCGCGCACCTGCTCGATGACCTCAGGGTTCAGCGGCTCGCCGGCCGACAGCGCCTCGCGCAGTGCCACCGTGTAATCCGCCAGCGGCTCCTGGATCAGCATGCGCCACACGGTGGGCGGCGCGCACAGGCTGCTCAGGCGCTTGTCCACCAGCATCTGCAGGCAGCGCCGGGCGTCGAAGCGCGCCATGTTGAAGATGAAGACGCAGGCCCCGGCGTTCCAGGGCGCGAAGAAGCTGCTCCAGGCGTGTTTGCCCCAGCCCGGCGACGAGATGTTCCAGTGTCGATCGCCGGCCTGCAGCCCGGTCCAGTACATCGTCGATAAGTGGCCGACCGGGTAGCTGGTGTGCGTGTGCAGCACGAGCTTGGGTTTGCACGTGGTGCCGGAGGTGAAGTACAGCAGCAGCGGCTCGTCGGCGCGTGTGCGCTGGCGCGGGGTGTAGACGGGCGACGCGGCATCGGCTTCGCTGAAGGGCGTCCAGCCTGCGGCGGTGCCGCCGACGACGATGCGCAGCAGGTCCTCGCCCTCACCCAGACCATCGAACTTGGCCGTGCTGGCCGGGCCGGCGACGATGAGGCGCACCCGGCCGCGGTCCAGCCGGTCGATCAGGTCGTCGCGGCTGAGCAGGCTGGTGGCCGGGATCAATACCACGCCGGCCTTGATGCAGCCCAGCATCAGCTCCCACAGGGCGACCTCGTTGCCCAGCATCAGCAACAGGCGATCACCCCGTCGCGCGCCGAGTGACTCCAGCCAGTTGGCCACCCGGTTGGAGCGCTCCGACAAGGCGGCGAAGCTGAGCACGTCCTCTTGCCCGTCGTCGCCGACGATCCACAGGCCGGGCGCCTCGTTGCCCTGCGCCAGCGTGTCGAAGTGGTCGAGGGCCCAGTTGAAGTGCTCGAGCCGAGGCCATTCGAAGCCGGCCATGGCGGCGGCGTAGTCGCTGCGGTGGGCGAGCAGGAAGTCGCGCGCGGCGCGGAAGCGGGCCAGATCGGGTGACGGATGGGTGCTCATCGAACCATCGTAGACCAGGCATCCACCTCCTTGTGGATGCTGTGGTGAGCCGGCTTCGCGAGACTTCGCCGGAGCTGTCATCACGCTGTGTTGTCCTCCGGCCCCCCCGGGGGCAAACCGCAGGCACGGGGCTGGGAGGCCCCGTGCCTTTTCTATGGGCCGGCTGCCGCGGCCGAGAACCGCCACACGCCATCGGCCCCGCGCTCGCGTTGCAGCTGGCCCCGCCCCCACAGCGCGTGCAGGTGCGCCACCGCCTCGCCCATCGCAAACGTGGTCTGGTGCAGATCGAGCGCGCGCTTGAACAGCACCGGCAGCATCTCCGCGGCCGAGCGCGGCGTGCCGGTGCAGGCGGCCAGCACCTCGGCCAGGCGCTCGTCGTGGTGCTGCTGCAGCTGCCCGATGCGCGTGTGCAGGCCGCGGAACGGCCGGCCGTGCGAGGGCAGCACCAGCGTGTCGGCCGGCAGCGCGCGCAGCCGCTCGATGGACGCCAGGAACATCGGCAGCGGGTCGGCCTCGGGCTCGGCCTCGTAGACGCTGACGTTGGTGCTGATGCGCGGCAGCACCATGTCGCCGCTGATCAGCACGCCGCTGGATTCGCAGAACAGCGAGATGTGCTCCGGCGCGTGGCCGTAGCCGGCGATGCAGCACCACTCGCGGCCGCCGATGACGAGGCGCCTGCCTTCGTGCAGCCGGGCGTAGCGCGCCGGCACTTCGGGCACCATGGTCGCGTAGTAGTTGCTGCGGCCGCGCACCTGGGCCAGCGCGTCGGCCTCGACGAGGCCGTGGCTGGCGAAGAAGGCCGCCGCGGCCTCGCCGCCCTGGCCGGTGCTGTGCTGGCTGGCCAGCCGCGCCACGTGCCAGTCGGTGGCGCTGATCCACAGCCGGCACTCGTGCGCCGGCGTCGAGTAGCGCTCGCAGATCCAGTGCGCCAGGCCGACGTGATCCGGGTGCATGTGCGTGCACAGCACGCGCAGCACCGGCAGGCCGCCCAGGTGCTGATCAAACACCTGCTCCCAGTGCGCGCGCGTGGCCGCGTTGGCGATGCCGCAGTCGACCAGCGTCCAGCCCTCGCGGCCTTCGAGCTGGTCGCGCAGCAACCAAAGGTTGATGTGGTCCAGCGCGAAGGGCAGGCCCATGCGCACCCACAGCAGCCCGGGCTGCAACTCGATCGTGCTGCCGGGCTGAGGCAGCGCCTCTCCTTGAGGGTAGGCGAGCGCCAGCTCGTCGGCGCTCGGGGGGCGTGCGGCCATGGTTTGTATAGTCGGTGCTTGACGTTTACGTCAACGTCAGTCTACCGACATGTCACCCGCCACCGCCCGCACTTACACCATCACCGAGCTCGCCGCCGAGTTCGACGTGACCTCGCGCGCCATCCGCTTCTATGAAGACGTGGGCCTGCTGCAGCCCCAGCGCGCGGGCCGCAACCGTGTGTACAGCGCCGGCGACCGCACGCGCCTGAAGCTCACGCTTCGTGGCAAGCGGCTGGGGCTGGCGCTGTCCGAGATCAAGCAGCTCGTCGATCTGTACGACGCCGACAGCGGCAGCACGCAGCAGCTCGAGGCCTTCGTTGCCGTGCTGGCCGAGCACCGCCGCCTGCTGGAGCAGCAGCGCGAGGACATCGAGATCACGTTGGCCGAGATCGCCCAGCACGAGCAGCGCTGCCGGGTGCTGCTGGCCGGCCAGGCGCCGCCGGGTCTGCGGGCGCGCGGGTCGAAGCCCGCGCGCGCCACAGGCCGTGCTCAGAAGCGGTAGGCCGCGCCCAAGCCGAGGTGGTTGCCGCTGACCGTGCTGCCCCCCAAGGTGTAGTCCTCAATGACGTAGCGCAGGTAGGCGCTGGCCCTGTTGTCGGCACCGAAGAAGTAGTCGCCCTGCAGCACGACGCCGCCCTTGCCAGTGAACGAGAGGTTGCCGACGCCCGAGGCCGCGCCCGAGCCGCTGAGCTTGGCGGTTCCGGCCCTGCGGAAACCGCCGCCCAGGCGCACGGTGTCGCTCGCGTGCCAGAAGCCCAGCACCTCGATCGGCATGCGCGAGAACCTGACCGAGCCGTTGTTGCCCGTGGTGTTGTCGACGTGGTAGCCGACGTTGGCCTGCATCGACAACGCCCCGGAGCGGTACTCGAAGCCGCCGAACAGGTGCGCCAGGCCACCGCTCTTGATGTTCTGCGTGCTGCCGTCGGTGTAGCGGACGGTGGCGAGTGTTTCGCCGCCGCCGGTGACGGCCACGCCAATGACGGGGCGCAGGCCGTCGGCTGCAAGCGCCGGCGTCGAAGCCAGGGCGGCGAGCCCTGCGGCAACGAGTGTGCGAACGTGGAATGTCATCCGAAAGATCTCCCTGAGTTGTTGGTATCGGTGGCCGGCGGCGCGCCGGAACCGGCCGGGATTCTAGGCAACGCACTCGCGAGCGAGGCCCCGCGCAGCGGGGGTGCCTCCGTATGATCGCCAACAAGAACCCTTGACACCGGAGACCCGTATGAGCCCCACGTCTGGCATGCCCGGCCTGAACTTCATGCTCGGCGAAGACATCGACGCGCTGCGCGACGCGGTGCGCACCTTCGCCGAAGCCGAGATCGCGCCGCGCGCCGCCGCCATTGACGCCAGCGACCAGTTCCCGATGGATCTGTGGCGCAAGATGGGCGAGCTTGGCGTGCTCGGCATCACGGTGCCCGAGGCCTACGGTGGCGCCGACATGGGCTACGTCGCGCACATGGTGGCCATGGAAGAGATCAGCCGCGCCAGCGCCAGCGTGGGCCTGAGCTATGGCGCGCACAGCAACCTGTGCGTGAACCAGCTCAAGCG
>JBIJAP010000095.1:0-10032 GCA_044345715.1 Rubrivivax sp. | reverse complement strand
ACGGCGGTGCCGGGCGCGGCCACGGCGTTGTGCGAGCGGTGCATGCCGCGCTTGGAAGGCGACTTCTTGTTTTGCTGAACGGCCATGAGGGGCTCCTGGTGCCCTTGGCTAGGGCTGTTGGGGCAGCAGCAGCGCAGGAACCGAGTCCGCGCCGCAAAGCCCGCCAGTATAGCAGCGCACCGGTTTTTCGGGCTAAGTCCCGCCGGGCTTGCGCAGAGCCGCGAGCGCGGCAAACGGGTTGGGCCGCTCATCCGCCGGCTCATCGGCCCCATCGGCCGCACCAGACGCACCTGGAAAAGGCAGCGGCTCAGGGCAGACGCCCTCGTGCCGCGGCACCAGTGGCAGCTCGAGGATGAGCTCGTCCTCCACCAGCAGCTGCAGATCCAGGCGCGGCGTCAGCACCAGATGGTCGTCGTCGCTGTCGGCGTCGAGCGCTTCGGCCTCGGCCTCGGAGCCCACAAAGAGGAAGCGCCTTTGCATCGTCAGCGACTCCTGCAAGGCCTGCAGGCAGCGCTGGCACTGCAGCGTGACGTGAGTGCGTGCTTCGAGTTCAAGCCAGGGCTGCGGGGCACTTCCGACGGGCGTGTCTTGCCCGAAGCGGGCCTGCCAGCTGACACGCTCGTCAGCAGCGGGCGCGTCGAACAGACCCGCGCTCAGGCGGGGCAGCTGCGCCAGCGACCAGGCGCCGAGCAGCGTTTCGCCCTCGCGGCAGAGCGCGGCGGTGGCCACGGTGCGCGGGTCGATGGGGCGGTCCTTGCTCATGGCTCGGGCGGATCAGGTGGGTGGCGGGAAGTGGCGACCCAGGACTTCGGCGTGCGCCGGAAGCGCATCGAGCGTCAGCAGCAGCGCGTGCAGGGCCGGCCGGGTGGCCGCCAGATGCGGCCGCGCGCCCGACCAGCGCGACACCACCACGGCCAGCAGGTCCAGCGCGCCGGGTTCGGCGCCGTTGAGCCAGGGCCGGGCCGGCTCGGCCGGCGCGTGGAACTGGTCTGCAAACATCTCCCACAGCCGGTGCAGGCGGGCCCGGGCGCCGTCGCGCAGCGCAGTGGCGCGGCTCTCGTCGACCTCGGTATCGCCGGCCGCCGCCAGCCAGCGCTCGGGATAGTCCAGCACGCCGATCGCGGCATAGCAGTTGGCGGCGATGAAGGCAAGGCCCCGCAGCACGCGGGCGCGGCCGGCGGCGTCGGCCGGCAGCAGGCCGCTGGCCGGGAAACGCAGGCCCAGCTCGGCCAGGATGGCGGCGCTTTCGGTCAGCAGCTCGCCGCTCGGCGCCACCAGTGTCGGGATCTGGCCCAGCGGGTTGATGCGCGCCAGCTCGGCCCGCGCGGAATCGGGCTCCCAGGTGGAGGCGCGGACGGTGCGGTAAGGTTGGCCGGCCTGGCGCAGCGCCAACTCCACGGCCGCCGAGCCGGAGCCATCGGAGCCATACAGAACCCAGGTATCGGAAGGGGCAGCACACATCAGCGCCGCAGTGTAGCCAGCACCTCGTGGCGCACGCCGTGCCGGGCCCGGCAGCCCATGCGGCGCACACAATGCCGGCATGCCACCGCCGCTGATCCTCGCTTCCACGTCGCGCTACCGGCGCGAGATGTTGCAACGCTTGCGCCTGCCCTTCGAGGTGCTGTCGCCCGAGGTCGACGAGACCCCGCTGCCTGGCGAGGCCCCGGCGGCGCTGGCGCTGCGCCTGTCGCTGGCCAAGGCGCGCGCGGTGCAGCAGCGGCGGCCCGAAGCCGTGGTGATCGGCTCCGACCAGGTGGCCGATCTCGACGGCGAGCCGATCGGCAAGCCCCACACCCACGAGCGCGCGGTGCAGCAGCTCACGCGGCTGTCGGGCCGCCATGTCATCTTCCAGACCGGCGTGGCCGTGGTCGCGCCCGGCTTCGCACAGGCCGAACTGGCCGCGGTGCGCGTGCGCTTCCGGGTGCTGCGGGCCGGCGAGATCGAGCACTACCTGCGCCTGGAGCAGCCCTACGACTGCGCCGGCAGCGCCAAGAGCGAAACGCTGGGCATCGCGCTGCTCGAGGCCATCGACAGCGACGACCCCACGGCCTTGGTGGGCCTGCCGCTGATCCGCACCTGCGCCTTGCTGCGGGCGGCCGGCATCGACCCGCTGGCCGCGCCATGAGCACCGCCCCGGGCACCTTGTGGCTGGTGCCGGCGCCGCTGGACCTGGGCGCCACCGAAGCGCCGCTAGACGCCGTGCTGCCGCAAGCCGCACTGGCCCGCGCCGCCACGCTGCAGCACTGGGTGGTGGAAGACGCGAAGTCGGCGCGTGCGCTGCTCAAGCGCGTAGGGCAGATCGTGCCGCTGGCGCAGCCGCTGCAGGCGCTGCAGATGCACGAGCTGCCTCGGCCGCCCAAGGGCGGCCCGCGGCAGCTGGCACCGGCCATCGACTGGGCCGCCCTTCTGGCCCCGGCGCTGCAAGGCCACGACATGGGCCTGCTCAGCGAAGCCGGCCTGCCGGCGGTGGCCGACCCGGGCAGCGCGCTGGTGGCCGCCGCGCATGATGCCGGCGTGCCGGTGCAGCCGCTGTCGGGCCCGAGCTCGCTGATGCTGGCGCTGGCGGCCAGCGGCCTGAACGGCCAAAGCTTCGCCTTTGTCGGCTACCTGCCGCAGGAGGCCGGCCCGCGCACGGCGCGCATCCAGGCGCTGGAGGCTTGGTCGCGCCAGCAGCAGCAGACGCAGATCGCGATCGAGACGCCCTACCGCAACACCGCGCTGCTGCAGGCGCTGGTGCAGGCGCTGCAGCCGGGCACGCGGCTGTCGGTGAGCTGCGGGCTCACGCTCGAGGGCGGCTTCACACGCAGTGCGCCGGTGTCGGCGTGGCGGCGGGAGCCGACGGTGCTGCCCGACAAGCTGCCAGCGGTGTTCTGCTGGTTGGCTCGATGAGCGCTCAGCGGTTGCCGCCGAGCAAGGAAGCCACCTTGCGCTTGGGCCGGATGTTCGGCGACAAGGCCCGGGGTGCCGAGGTCGGCGTGGCTGCCTTGGCGGTTTCCCAGGCCGGCGAGCTGCCAGAGGCCGTACTGGGCTCGTAAGGCTTCTCGAAAAACGGGTCGGCTGCCGGCCGCGGTGCGGCGCGCACGGGGCGCTCGCTGCGTTCGGGTCGCTCGGCCCGCTCCACCCGCTCGGCATGCGGCGCCTCGTCGGCGTCGCGGCGGGCCGGCCGCTCTTCCCGGCGGCGCGGGCGGTCGTCTTCGAGCTCTGCCGGCTCGAGCTCGATCTTCTTCTTGATGAGCTTCTCGATATCGGCGACCAAGCGCGCGTCGTCGCGCGTGACCAGCGTGACCGCCAGGCCCGAGGCGCCGGCGCGGCCGGTGCGGCCGATGCGGTGCACATAGTCTTCGGCGTTGAAGGGCACGTCGAAATTGAAGACCGCCGGCAGGTCGGCGATGTCCAGGCCGCGCGCGGCCACGTCGGTGGCCACCAGCAGATCGACCTCACCGGCCTTGAACGCCGCCAGCGCCTTGAGCCGCTCGTCCTGGCTTTTGTCGCCGTGCAGTGCCTGCGTGCGCAGGCCGTCGCGCTCGAACGAGCGCGCCAGGCGCGCGGCGCCGAGCTTGCTGTTGACGAAGACGATGGCCTGGCGCAGATCTCGTGACTTGATCAGCTGGCGGATAAAGAGGCGCTTGTCGTCGTCGGTGGTGCTGTAGAAGCGCTGCTCCACCGTGCTGGCGGTGGCGTTCGGGCGCGCCACTTCCACGAGCAGCGGCTCCTGCAAGTAGCTGGCGGCCAGCTTCTTGATCTCGGGGCTGAAGGTGGCGCTGAACAGCAGCGTCTGGCGGGCCTTGGGCAGGTACGACAGGATGCGCTGCAGGTCGGGCAGGAAGCCGATGTCGAGCATGCGATCGGCTTCGTCGAGCACGACGTACTCGACATGGTTCAGCACCGCGTTCTTGGCCTCGATGTGGTCAAGCAGGCGGCCCGGCGTGGCGATGAGCACTTCGACGCCGGCCTTCAGCTGCAGCGTTTGCGGCTTCATGTCGATGCCGCCGAACACCACGGTGGAGCGCAACTGCGTGTGCTTGGCGTACTTCTTGACGTTCTCGGCCACCTGGTCGGCGAGCTCGCGCGTCGGCGCCAGCACCAGGGCCCGCACCGGGTGCCGGGCCGGGCTCATGCTGGCGGTTTCGTGGCGCAGCATCTTCTGCAGCAGCGGGATCGTGAAGGCCGCCGTCTTGCCGGTGCCCGTTTGAGCCGCGCCCATGATGTCGCGGCCGGCCAGCACAATGGGGATGGCCTTGGCTTGGATCGGCGTCATAGCCGTGTAGCCGCTGTCCGCCACGGCGCGCAGGAGCTTGGGATCCAGCGGGAGCGTGCTGAACAGCGGGGGCTCAGCAGCCGGCTCGGCACCCGTCAGGTGCGTCGGTTGGGGGTTGGTCATCACCGCGGATTATCGCCCGCACGCGGCGGCGTGGCCTGGAACTGCCCCAGGCGATGCCCAGGGCTGCGAAAACCGGTGTAACCGGCCGTTGCAGTGGCTGAAGGCGTGAATAAGCCGCACAAGCCCTGGTGGCGAGCGTCCTTCGCACTGGGTCCTTCGGACTGGACATGCCTCTTCTTTACGCTTTCATCGGTCGACACTGGCGGCAGTGGCCGTAACGGAGCGCGCGAATCGCACAGGCGGTGTTTCCGCCCAGGCCCCGACCGGAAAGGATTGCTTTGCCGAACAGCTGAACGGCTGGCCACGATGACTTGGGCGACCGGTGCCTGCCGTGGCCCAGCACACGAAGAAGCCGTATCCTCGGTGCATCGCAGCCGCCTTCGCCCGCCTGAACAGATGCAGCACCCAGCCATGCCACGAGTCGCCCGTGCCGCCATCGCCGCCGTGGCCGCCATGGTGTTGCTGGGTTGCGGGCAAGACACCCCACGGTCCCTGACGGACAAAGCGCGATCCGATCTGGCCAAGAGCGATGTGAAGTCGGCCGTCATTCGCATGAAGCGGGCGGTGCAAGCGGATCCCGGCTCAAGTGCGGCCCGCGCACTCCTCGGTGAGGCGTTGCTCGCGGCCGATGACCCCGGAAGTGCAGCGGTCGAGTTGACCAAGAGCCTGGACCTCGATGGTGACCGGGAACAGGTAATGCCCCTGCTGGCGCGCGCCCTGATGCTGAGCAACCAGCATCGGAAGCTCACTTCCGCCTATGGCAACGTGCGCCTGAAGAACGCCGATGCGAACGCGGCCTTCATGACCTTCATGGCCATGGCATGGTCGCTGAATGGCGACAAGGCCAAGGCCGACACGACGTTGAACGCCGTGCTGGCGAGCTCGCCGGACTTCGCGCCGGCGCGCATCGCCCAGGCGAGGTTCGCTGCCGAACGCGGCGAGATCCAGCCTGCGCTGCAATTCCTCGACACGTTGCTGGCGCGCGACCCCACGCTCTACGAGGCGTGGCACCTGAAGGGCGAGATCCACACCTACGGGCTTCGTAAGCCCAAGGCCGGCGAGCCGTTCTTCAAGAAGGCCCTGGAAGTCAACAGCAAGCACTACCTGTCGCAGCTGGAGCTGACCGTCGGCCTGATCGGGGCCGGAGACATGGCCGGCGCCAAAGTGCAGTTCGAGCGATTGCGGGCCCTCAGGCCTGATCACGTGGGTACGGTGCTGTTGCAGGCCCAGCTGGCGTTCTACGACAAGGTCTTTCCGCAGTCCAAGGACCTCACGTTGGCAGTTCTGCAGGCGCAGCCCGAGAACGTCAGCGCGCTGCAGCTGCTGTCGGCGCTGGAGTGGCAAGCGGGCGCCCCGGTGCTGGCGGCCAGACCGCTCGAGACCGCGCTGAAGATCGACCCCGACTTGGCGAATGCCCGGACCAACCTGGCCTACATCTACCTTCGGCTGGGCCAGCCCGCCAAGGCGCTCGAGTTCCTCAAGCCGCTGATCAACCAGCCGGGCGTTTCGTCGCGCGCCCTAGCGGCAGCGGCCCAGGCTTCGCTGCAGCTGAACCGGCTGGACGAAGCCGAGGCGCTGTTCTCCCGCGCGGCCGAGGCGTCGCCGAACGATACCGAGCCGCGCACATCGCTGGCGCTCACCCGCCTGGCCAGGGGCGATGTGTCGGCCGCGTTCACACAGCTCGAGGCACTGGCCTCGCAGACGAAGGAAGGACTGGCGGACTCGGCGCTCATCGCGGCGCGGCTGCGCCGCGGCGAGCTGGATGCAGCCCTGGCGGCCGCGCAGGGGCTGTTGCAGAAGGCCCCGAACGCAGCATCGAGTCACGAATTGATTGGGCGCGTCCATCTGGCCCGCAACGAGCTTCCCTTGGCGCGCGCGGCTTTCGAGAAGGCCCTGAGCCTGGATCCGCGCTTGCTCGTGGCCGTGGCCAGCCTCGCCGAGATCGACCTGCGAAGCAGCCAGCCGCAAGCCGCGCTGCGGCGCGCGGAGGCCTTCGCCAAGGCGGAGCCAGGCAACTATTCGGGCCTGTTGCTGTTGGCCGACGTGCGCCGGCAGACCGGCGCGTCGCCCGACCTGGAGCGCGACGCGCTCACGCGGGCCGTGGCCGCGGCCAAGGACGAACCGTCCCCGCGCCTGAGGCTCATCGGGTTCCATGCGGGCCGCAAGCAGTTCAGCGCCGCGAGCACCGCGGCTCAGGAAGCCGTCGCAGCCATTCCGAACGACGTGCAGATCATCGAAGCGCTGGGCCAGGTTCAGCTGGCCACCGGCGACGTCCAGCAGGCCCTGACGACCTTTCGCAGCATCACGAACATCGACCCCAACAACGCCGGCGCCCGCGTCCGGGTGGCTCAGGTGCACCAGTTCAGCGGCGACCTGAACGGAGCGGTCGCTGAACTGCGCCGGGCGATCGAGCTGGATCCCCAGCTCCGGCCGGCCCGCCTGGCGCTGGTCGAAATCCTGGTAAACCAGAAGCGGACAGCGGAGGCCCTGAAGATCGCCAAGGAGGTCCAGCGCCGGGTCCCGATGTCGCCCGCGGGCTACCTGATGGAAGGCAGCGTGCACGGCAAACTGAAGAACTACGACGCGGCGGCGGCCGTCTACCGGCAGGGCCTGGCCGCGGCTGCCCAGGACCGCGACGACCTGGCGATCAACTACGCGAGCAGCCTGTTGCTCGGCGGCAAGGTCAGCGAATCAGAGACGTTCGTGGTGGACTGGCTGTCGCGCCATCCTGGCCACGGGCAGATGCAGTACTTCCTCGGCGAGATCCACCTGGGCCTGGGGCGCCTGGACAGCGCCGCCCGGCAGTTCGAGAAGACGCTGGCCCTGCGGGCCGACTACGCGCCGGCCATGAACAACCTGGCCTGGGTGCTTGTGCAGCAGCGCAAGCCGGGCGCGGCCGACCTCGCCCGGCGCGCGCTGGCCCTGGAGCCCAACAACCCCAACTACCTCGACACCCTGGCCGCAGCACTCGCCCAGGACGGCCAGCTCCAGGAAGCCATCAAGACCCAGCAGCAAGCCTTGCGGGTGGCGCCGGGCGAGCCGGCGCTGCGTCTGCGCCTGGCCCGGCTGGCGCTGGACGCGGGCGACAAGGCCCTGGCCAAGGTCGAGCTCGACAAGATCCTGGCCGTGCCCACCAAGAGCGCCATCCGCGACGATGCGATGGCTCTGGCCAAGCGCCTGTAGAAGGCGCCGGCCAGCAGCTCCACCCCCTGAGCAGATGTCGACATTCCTGACAGTCCTTGCCGAACGAACCGCCACATGCGAGATAAGTTGTTGTTTAATAACATATTTTCATTCTGGCACGCCACATGCTTAGGTGAAGAGACACCGGGTCATCAGCAGGGCGTCAAGCAGCCGGCCCACATCCAACTGGAAGCAGAACCATGAAGCAACTCTCACACTTCGCGGCAGGCGCCGCCCTCGTTCTGGCGACTCTGGGGTCGTCGAATGCGATTGCCAGCCCGACCTGCGATCTTTGCAACTGGGTCGGCGATGGTCTGGCTGGTAAAAAGAACACCTACGTCGGCAGCTTCAACAGCGCGACGCCGATCGAAGACATGGTTGAGTTTCGTCGAGCCGGGGCCGCCTTCACCTCCCTGACGACGTTCAGCGACGTGTGGCTCTTCGAACTGAACCCGTCGGGGGGCATCTTCCAGATCAATTCGCAGTTCAATTTCGCCCCCGACGGCATCACGGGCTTCCAGGTGCAGCTGCAAAAAGTCACCACCTCGAGCTGCGGCGTGGTAACCGACGCCGCTGCGAGCTTCTGCTCGGGCGGTTACACCTTGGGGGAGGTGATCGCCACCTCATCCCTTCCCAATGATGGTGGCCAGGTGTACGTGAACAATGTCTCACTACTGGACGCACCGGCCTACTACGCCTGGGTCGTCAGCGGCACACGGGCATCAGTAAACGGTGCCACCTCCTACAACGGCTTCGCGAGCATCGGGGCGGTTCCCGAGCCCACCAGCTTGGCGCTCGTCGGTGCTGCTCTGGTGGCGGCCGCCGTCGGCGCCCGTCGCAAGCGGGTTGCCTGAGCGTGGCTGAAGGCCGGCTGCTGGCCGGCCTTTTGCCTGTTCCAGGTGTGTCGGATTTCCCGGCCCGGTGTGGCAGCACACCGGGCCGAGGCTTTTTTGGCGGCAGCGCTCCCCCTGTACACCGCCATGCCGCGTCGCCTCTGGCCGCGGCCATCAAGAATCTGGCAAGGGCCCCGGCTGCGTGGCGATAGCGCTCATCCTGGGCGGCGACTTGAACCGCACGATGCGCCAGTACAGCACCACATAGGTCAGCACAGGTCAGCGACACCCGGGCAACAGTAGGAGAAACCACCTCCTACAGCGGCTTCGCGCCCATCGGGGCGGTTCCTAAGCCCACCAGCCTGGCGCTGGTCGGCGCGGGTCTTCGGGCCGCCGCCATCGGCGCCCGTCGCAAGCGGGTTGCCTGAGCGTGGCTCAAGCCCGGCTGCTGGCCGGCCTTTTGTCTGTTCCAGATGTGTCGGGTTCCCCAGCCCGGTGTGGCAGAACACCGGGCCGCGGTTTTACTGGCGGCAGCGCCCCCCCCTGTAGACCGTCCTGCCGCGTCGCCGCTGGCCGCGGCCATCAAGAATCCGACAAGGACCCCGGCCGCGTGGCGAAAGCGCGCATCCAGCGCGGCGATTTGAACCGCACGATGCGCCAGTACAGCACCACATAGGTCAGCACAAAAAGTGCCAGGAACCCGACGATGAACGGCGTGCTGTTCCAGAACAGCACGGCAGGGATCACCGACAGCATGCACAGCATCCAGAGAAAGGGCGAGGTCATCGAGTTGCGGCGCGTCAGGGCCTTGGCGCTGCGGTCGCCCACCGCCCAACGCATCATGCGGCGGTAGATGAGCGAGTGCAGGTGGATGCCGTCGGGCATGCTCGGTGGCACGGCGCGGATGAACCGGCGCCGATAGATGGAGAAGAGCGTCTCGAAGACGGGATAGATGCACACCAGCAGCGGAAACAGCGGCGAGACGTCAGGGTTGCGCACCAGCAGCAGGATGGCCACTTCGGCCACGAAGAAGCCCAGGAAGTAGGCGCCACCGTCGCCCAGGAAGATAAGGCCGGCCGGGAAGTTCCAGACGAAGAAGCCCAGCACCGCGCCGATGCCGGCCAGGGCCAGGGCGCCGACGAGAGGGTCTCCCACCTGGTAGGCCACATAGGCCAGGGCGCCCAGCATGATCACCACGCACATCGACGCCAGGCCGTTGAAGCCGTCGATGATGTTCACCGAGTTGGCGATGCCGGCCACCGCCAGCACGGTGACCAGCCACGATCCAACGCCCAGGGCCACGAACCAGTCCAGGCCCGGGATGTCCGTGCGGCTGATGGCCACACCCAGCCACCAGGCCGCCAGCAGTGCCGAGGCAGCGGTTGCGAGCAGCCTCTTCAGAGGGCTGACGCGCTTGGTGATGTCTTCCACCAGCCCCGCGCCAAAAGCCACCAAGCCGCAGGCCATCAGCTGCAGGCCCAGGCGCCCCTCTGAGCCCTGGAACCCCATCAGCCCCACGGCGCAGAGCAAGCCGACGAAGATGCCCACGCCCCCCACCCGCGGCACCGGGTGCGCATGGAACTTCTGCGGGCCCGACAGATCGTGATCGAGGAAGAAGTGCTGGTGGCCCCGCGC
>JBIJAP010000094.1:0-10090 GCA_044345715.1 Rubrivivax sp. | reverse complement strand
GCTCGACCAGCGGCTTGGCGGCCTCGGCGGCGGCCTCGGCCTGTTTCTTCTCGTCTTCGTCCTGCAGCTGGCCCAGGTCGACCGCGCCCTTGGCCACGCTGGTGAGGCTGTGGCCGTCGAACTCGTACAGGTGGCTGAGCATCCACTCGTCGACGCGGTCGGTGAGCAGCAGCACCTCGATGCCCTTCTTGCGGAAGATCTCCAGCTGCGGGCTGCTGCGGGCCGCGCTCAGGCTGTCGGCCGTGATCACGTAGATGGCGTCCTGGCCTTCCCTCATGCGGCTCACGTAGTCGGCGAAGCTCACCCCGCTGTCGGCATGTGTGCTGGCAAAGCGGAACAGCTTGGCCAGGCGCTCGCGATTGTTATGGTCTTCGCCAATGCCTTCTTTCAGCACGGTGCCGAACTGCGCCAAGAACTCGGCGTAGACCTCCTTCTGGTTCTCGGCGACGTCTTCCAGCATGCCCAGCACCTTCTTCGTGCTGCCCTCGCGGATGGCCTTCACGTCGCGGCTTTCCTGCAACAGCTCGCGGCTCACGTTCAGCGGCAGGTCGGCGCTGTCGATCACGCCCTTCACGAAGCGCAGGTACACCGGCATCAGCGCTTCGGCGTCGTCCATGATGAAGACGCGCTTCACGTACAGCTTGACGCCGCCGCGCTTGTCGCGGTTCCACAGGTCGAATGGCGCCTTCTTCGGCACGTAGAGCAGCTGCGTGTACTCGGTGCGGCCCTCGACGCGGTTGTGGGTGTAGGCCAGCGGCGCGTCGCTGTCGTAGCTGATCTGCTTGTAGAACTCCTGGTACTCGGCGTCGGTGATGTCGCTCTTGCTGCGCGTCCACAGCGCCTGCGCCTTGTTGGCGGGCTCCCACTCGTCCGTCTCGACCTGGGCGGACTTCTCCTCGTCCCAGGTCTGCTTCTTCATCAGCACCGGCAGGTTCAGGTGGTCGGAGTACTTGCCGATGATGGACTTCAGCTTCCAGGCCGACAGGAACTCTTCCTCGCCCTCGCGCAGGTGCAGGATGACGTCGGTGCCGCGCGCGGCGCGCTCGATCGTCTCGACCTCGAAGTCGCCGGTGCCGGTGCTGCTCCAGCGCACGCCTTCGGCGGGTGTGACGCCGGCGCGGCGGGTTTCCACCGTCATGCGATCGGCGACGATGAAGCCGCTGTAGAAGCCCACGCCGAACTGGCCGATCAGGTTGGCGTCCTTCTTCTTGTCGGCCTCGAGCTTGCCCAAAAACTCGCGCGTGCCGCTCTTGGCGATGGTGCCCAGGTGGGCCACGGCCTCTTCGGCGCTCATGCCGATGCCGTTGTCGCGGATGGTGATGGTCTTGGCCTCGGCGTCGAAGAACACGCGCACGTTCAGCTCGGGCTGGTCTTCCCAGAGCTCAGGCTTGTCGAGCGCCTCGAAGCGCAGCTTGTCGCAGGCGTCGGAGGCGTTGGAGACCAGCTCGCGCAGGAAGATCTCCTTGTTGCTGTACAGCGAGTGCGTGACGA
Organism: Rubrivivax sp.; assembly: GCA_044345715.1. Classification (GTDB taxonomy): domain Bacteria; phylum Pseudomonadota; class Gammaproteobacteria; order Burkholderiales; family Burkholderiaceae_C; genus Rubrivivax. The sequence goes on along the minus strand of JBIJAP010000094.1, from coordinate 8,599 downwards.
GGTGCAGGATCTGCTGAACCTCGGCCTGGAACGACAGCGTCTTCTTGTCCATGGTGCGTCTGGGAGAGAGTGGAAACCGGGGAATGGCCCACAGTGGGGGCGCCAGGGCGGCTTTTCAAGAGCCGGCAGGGCCGCGGGCAGCCGGCATTTTCGCCGGGCTGCCTGCGCGTTCAGGTTCCGGGCAGAACCTCCACGCCCACGCCGCGGTAGCCGATGAACCGGCATTCGCGGTCGAACATCGGTTGCCCGCTCACACGAAACTGCTGCCGCAGGCCGCTGGGCAGCGTGCGATGGAACAGCTTGTCGATGAAGGGCTGCCGCTCGGCCACGCGCTTGTGCAGGGCCGCGCGCTCCACAGGATCCCAGCCGTCGTCGTCAGGCAAGGCCGCTCCTGGCACCAGCGGGCCCACGCGGATGCCCAGCATCTCGAGTGCCGGCCCCGAGACCTTGGTGAACTCGCCGCTCTCGTCTTGCTCCCAGTACCAGTCGGACGCCAGCTCCGTGAGCGCACGGAAGCGCGCTTCGCTCTCGCGCAGTTCGGCGGTGCGCTCGGCCACTGTGTGCTCCAGCAGCCGGTTGTGGTCGGCCAGCGCGCGGTACAGCAGCCGCACCTCGAGCAGGTTGTGGATGCGCAGCTTGATCTCCACCAGGTCGAAGGGCTTGCTGATGAAGTCCTTGGCGCCGGCCTGCAGCGCGCGCAGCTTGTGGCCGGGCTGGGCCGTCAGCACCATCACCGACAGGTAGCAGTCGGCGGCGCCGGCCTTCAGCGCCTCGATCACGGCGAAGCCGTCCATCCCCGCCATCTGCAGGTCAAGCAGGATCAGGTCGTAGGGCTCGTGCCGGTGCATGCGGCACACCTCGGTGGGCTCCGAGGTCGAACTCACGTCGGTGTAGCCGGCCTGCTCGAGCAGGCGGCGCAGCAGTTGCACGTTGGCATCCTGGTCGTCGACGATCAGGATGCGGGCGGCGAGGATGTCTTTTTCGATGTTCATGGTGGGTTGGCAGCGGCCTCGCGGCGGAACGCACGCGAACTCGCCGCGTGCAGGGCCAGATCGAGCGTGTCCATGAAAGGCCCCAGCTTGATCGGCTTCGTGAGGTAGCTGAAGAAGCCCGCGTCGAGCCCCTTCTCGATGTCGCGCGGCAGCGCGTTCGCGCTCAGTGCGATGACCGGGATGTCGCGGGTCTCGGGTGCCGCCGCCAGCAGGCGCAGCGCGGCCGTGCCGTCGATGCCGGGCAAGTTGATGTCCATGAGAATCACGTCGGGCAGGGCCTCCAGCGCCATCTCGACGCCGCGGCGGCCGTCGCGGGCGCTGAGCAGCCGGATGTCGGGGCGGCGCTCCAGCAGGCGCGCCACGAGCATCAGGTTGGCCGGGTTGTCTTCCACGCACAGCACGGTGTGCACGCGCGGGCTGCCGACGGGCCGCTGCGGCGCGCGCGTGGCGGCACATGCGGGCTCGGCCGCCGCCGCCGGGTGGGCGGCGGCGGGCAGCTCGAACCAGAACACGCTGCCCACGCCCACCGTGCTCTCGACGCCTATCTCGCCGGCCATCAGCGCCACCAGGCGCTTGCACACCACGAGGCCGATGCCTGTGCCCTGCTCGACGCCGGCCTCCTGGCCGAGCCGGTTGAAGGGCTCGAACAGGTGCGCCAGCTTCTCGGCCGACAGGCCGTTGCCGGTGTCCTGCAGGCTGACGCGGATGTGATCGCGGCCCACCGTGCGGCGGCAGCTCACGCGCACGCTGCCACCGACGCGGTTGTACTTGATGGCGTTGTTCAGCAGGTTCAGCAGGATCTGCTTCAGGCGCGTGCGGTCGACCCGCATGTGCAGGTCCTCGTCGGCGGCGTCGAACTGCACCTCGATGCCCTTCTGGCGCGCCTGTGCGTCGATCATGGCCTCGCAGTCGGCCAGCACCTCGGCCAGGGCCACCGGCTCGATCGACAGCGACAGCCTGCCCGACTCGATGAAGCTCAGGTCCAGCACCTCGTTGATCAGCTCCAGCAGGTACCAGCCGGCCTTCAGGATCTGCTCGATGCTGCTCGTCTGCGCCGGTGTCGGCGGCGGCGAGCCCGACTCCATCAGCTGCGCAAAACCGAGGATGGCGTTCAGCGGCGAGCGCAGCTCGTGGCTCATGCTCGACAGGAAGTCCGACTTGGCCTGGTTGGCCCGTTCGGCCTGCTGCTTGGCCGCGCGCAGCTTCAGGTTGGTGTCGCGCAGCACCTGGTCGAGTCGCTCGCGTTCGGCCTCGCTCTTCTGGCGCGCGGTGTCGTCGGTACCGATCATCAGGTAGCCGATGATCGCGTCGTCGATGTCGCGCAGCGCCGTCACCGACACCCGCACCGGCAGCCGGCGGCCGTCCTTGCGCACGTAGGTCAGTTCGTAGATGTCCTCGATGCCGCGCGCGGCCTTGTAGACCAGCGCCTCGAAACCGGCCGCGATGTCGACGCCGGCTTCCCGGCTCAGGTGGCAGGCCCGGCAGAGCAGTTCGTCGGCGTCCGACAGATCCGCCGGCGTCAGCCGGTCGACCACCTCGGCCGCGTTGTAGCCCAGCAGCCGCTCGGCGCCGACGTTGAACAGCTGCACCACGCCGTGCTCGTCGGTGGCGATGCTGGAGACGCTCTCGCTGCTGAGGATGGCGTCATGCAGCGCGCCCGCCTTCAGCTGCGAACGGCGGTGGCGGGCCTCGGACGACAGGCCGAGCCGAGGACCGTCGCCGGGTGTAGCTTCGGACTCGTTGCGCTGTTCTTGGGGGGTGATGATCATGGGCGCCAGGTTCGCGGGGCGTCTGCAGCGCAAGACAACCCTGGAGCAGGCTAGAAGCCGTCCGGCGTGGCGTCTGTTCGCTTCCGCACACAAGGAACCTCGCTTCTGGTCGCCTGGAGCGGGCCCCAAGGGGCTCTCGCGGGAGGCGTCAGAACGTCTCGGTGTCGACCTCGCCCTGGGCCTGCGCGCCGTAGCGGTTGCCGGCGGGTGCCTCGGGCGTCATCAGCGCGCTCACCGCGTCGAGCACCGCGGCTGGCAGCACCGGCGTGGCCAGGTTCTCGTGCAGGTGCGCCACGCTCGTCGTGCCCGGGATCACCAGCACCTGCGGCCCGCGCGACAGCACCCAGGCCAGCGACAGCTGCGCCGTCGTGCAGCCGGCGTCGCGCGCCAGCGCCGCCAGCCGCTGGTGCAGCGCCAGGTTGGCCGGCCAGTGCTCGGCCGCAAAACGCGGCATCGAGCGGCGGATGTCCTTGGCGTGCAGCGCCGCCACGTCGGGCAGGGCGTCGGTCAGGAAGCCGCGGCCCACGGGGCTGAAGGCGACGAAGGCCGTGCCGAGCTCGCGGCAGGCCTCGAGTACCGCGATCTCGGGGTTGCGCGTCCAGGGGCTGTATTCGGTTTGCAGCGCGGCGATGGCGTGCTCGCGGTGCGCGCGTTTCAACGTCGCCGCCGAGACCTCGCTCAGCCCCAGCGCCCGCACCTTGCCGGCGCGCACGAGGTCGGCCATCGCGCCGACGCTGTCTTCGATGGGCACCGCCTTGTCCCAGCGGTGCAGGTAGTACAGGTCGATGACCTCGGTGCCCAGGCGCTTGAGGCTGTCCTCGCAGTCTCGGCGGATGCTCTCGGGGCGGCCGTCGATCACGCGCTGCAGCGCACCGCCTTCGCCCACCGGCTGCCCGGTCATGCCGCCCTTGCTGGCCAGCACGAAGCGGCTGCGGTGCCGGCCCAGCACGCGGCCCACCAGCTGCTCGTTGGCGCCGAAACCGTAGAGCGCGGCGGTGTCGAAGAAGTCGACGCCGCCGTCCAGCGCCTCGAGCAGCACGCGTTCGGCCTGCTCGGCCGAAGGCGGTGTGCCGTAGGCGTGGCTGAGGTTCATGCAGCCCAGACCCAGGGGGTTCACGAGGAAAGACGAAACGGAACGCTTGGCTATAATGGGTTCGACTGGCTCCGGCTCGGTTTTCGATTCGCCGGAGTTGCAAATTTGGGGGTCGGGTATCGACCCTAGCACGGTGCTCGAGCTCGAAGGCCTCGTCACGGCATTCGACACGCCGAGTGGCCGAGTCAGGGCGGTGGATGGCGTGTCGCTGCGCGTGGCCGCCGTGCGCACGCTGTGCATCGCCGGCGAGTCCGGCTGCGGCAAGAGCGTCACGGCGCTGTCCATCATGGGCCTGCTGGCCGACAAGGCCCACATCGAGGCCGGGCGCATCGTCTTCCGCGGGCGTGATCTGGTGCCGCTGTCGCCCGTTGAGCGCCGCCGGCTGCGCGGCCGCGAGCTGGCGATGATCTTCCAAGAGCCGCTGACGGCGCTGAACCCCGTGCTGCCGGTGGGCGAGCAGGTGGCCGAGGTGTTCCGCATCCACGGCACGGCCAGGCCGAAAGAGGCCCGCGAACGCGCGCTGGCCCTGTTCGAGCAGGTGCACATCCCGGACGCCGCGCGCCGCTTCGGCGAATACCCGCACCAGCTCAGCGGCGGCATGAAGCAGCGCGTGACCATCGCGATGGCGCTGGCGCACCGGCCGGCGCTGTTGATCGCCGACGAGCCGACCACGGCGCTGGACGTCACCATCCAGGCCCAGGTGCTGAACCTGCTGGCCGAACTGCAGCGCGAGATCGGCATGGCGATGGTCTTCGTCACGCACGACCTGGCCGTGGTGGCGCAGATCGCCGACGAGGTGGCCGTCATGTACGCCGGCCGCGTGGTCGAACGCGCGCCGGTGGCCGAGCTGTTCGAGCGCCCGGCGCACCCCTACACGCGCGGCCTGCTGGCCGCCCGGCCGCGGCCCGGGCAGACGCGCCACGACGGCACGCCGCTGCCGTCGATCCGCGGCAGCCTGCCGCCGCTGGGCCAGCGCGCCGGGGGCTGCGCTTTCCGCGACCGCTGCCCGATGGCCGAGCCGCGCTGCGCGCTCGAGCAGCCCGCGCTGCGCCCGGTGGCGCCGGCGCACGAGGCGGCCTGCCTGCTGCTGGAGCCGGCATGAAGCCGCCGCTGCTGCAAGCGCGGGACCTCGACATGCACTTCGCCATCACCGGCGGGCTGCTCAAGCGCGAGCTCGGGCGCGTGCGGGCCGTCACCGGCGTGAACCTGGCGCTGCAGGCCGGCGAGGTGCTGGGCGTGGTCGGTGAGTCGGGCTGCGGCAAGACGACGCTGGCGCGCGTGCTCACCGGCCTGTACCCGCCCACGCGCGGCCAGGTGCTGTTCGACGGCAAGGATCTGCAGGCCTTGTCGGCGGCCGAGCGCCACGGCATGTCACGCCGCGTGCAGATGGTGTTCCAGGATCCGTTTGCCTCGCTCAACCCGCGCCACCGCGTCGGCCGCATCCTCGAGATGCCGTTCGAGCTGCACGGCGAGCCCGCTGGCGAACCGCGCCGTCGCCGCATCGAGGAGCTGCTCGCGCTGGTGGGCCTCAGCCCGCAGCACCTGCAGCGCTGGCCGCACGAGTTTTCGGGTGGCCAGCGCCAGCGCATCGGCATCGCGCGCGCCCTGGCCCTGCAGCCCGAGGTGCTGGTGCTCGACGAGCCGCTGTCGGCGCTGGACATGTCGATCCAGTCGCAGGTGCTGAACCTGCTGGTGGAGCTGCAGCAGCGGCTGAAGCTGGCCTACCTGTTCGTCTCGCACGACCTCTCGGTGGTGCAGTACCTCTGCGACCGCGTGGCGGTGATGTACCTGGGCCGTGTCGTCGAGCAGGCGAGCACGAAGCAGCTGTTCGCGATGCCGCGACACCCGTACACGCAGAGCCTGCTGGCCGCCGCCCCTTCGATCGACCCGCGCCAGCGCCGCACGCAGCCGCCGCTGCAGGGCGATGTGCCGAGCCCGAGCCGCCCGCCGTCGGGCTGCGCCTTCCACACCCGATGCCCGCGCGCCCAGGCGCGCTGCAGCCAGGAGGTGCCGGTGTTGCGAACCGTGGCCACCGAGCACCTGGCCGCTTGCCACTTTGCCGAGGAGACCCTGCTATGAGTTTCGATTCCCAAGCCCACCTGCAGCACCTGATGCCCTGGCTCACGCGCCGTGAGGCGCTGGCCGCGGCGGGTGCGTTTTCGCTGTTGTCGCTGCCGGGCGAGGCTCAGGCGCAGGATCAGAAGGTGCTGCACTACGGGCGCCTGAGCCCTTTTGATTCGCTCGACCCGATCCGCCAGTTCGATGAGGAGAGCTCCGAGCTCGTGCGGCTGTGCTACGGCACGCTGCTGTCGTATGCGTATCTCGACCGGCCCTACCGGCTGGAGGCCGACCTGCTCGAGCGCCTGCCTGAGGTGGCCACCGACAAGGTGACGCTGACGCTGCGGCTGAAGAAGGGCATCCGCTTTCACGACAACGCCTGCTTCCCCGGCGGCAAGGGCCGCGAGCTGGTGGCCGACGACGTGCTGTACTCGATCAAGCGCTACGCCGATGCCAAGCTCAACAGCAAGAGCTGGTTCGCGATGGAAGGCGCGGTGGTGGGCCTGGACGCGTTCCGTGCCGCCAGCGCCAAGGCCTCGGTCGACCACCGCACGGCGCCGGTCGAGGGCCTCAAGCGCATCGACAGCCACACCCTCAGCATCAAGCTGACGCGCGAGAACCCGCTGTTCCTGTTCTCGCTGGCCATCAGCTCCACCGTGCCCGTGGCGCACGAGGCGGTGGCGATGTACGGCGACCAGTTCGGCGTCAACCCCGTGGGCACCGGGCCCTACATGATTGCGAAAGCCGAGCGCAAGGGCGTGCTGCGCTTCCTGAAGAATCCGAACTACCACCAGAGCTACCCGAGCACCGGCGCCCCGGGCGACGCCGAGAAGGGCCTGCTCAAGTCCGCCGGCCGCAAGCTGCCGCTGATCGACGTGCTCGAGATGCCGCTCATCGAAGAGCCGCAACCGGGCATGCTGAAGTTCCTGAAGGGCGAGCTCGACTGGCGCGGCATCGACCGCGCCAACTTCACCAAGATGGTCCGTCGCAAGCCCGACGGCGGTTTCGAGCTGACGCCCGAGTTTGCTGTCAAGTTCGAGATCTACAACGTGCTGGGCGTGGCCGCCGCGTACATCAACCTGAACATGAAGGATCCGCTGATCGGCGGCAACAAGGCGCTGCGCCAGGCGCTGGTGCACCTGACCGATACGCAAGGCGAGATCGACGTGCTGCTCAACGGTCGTGGCCAGAAGCTCAAGAGCATCGTGCCGCTGGAGTTTCCGGGCAGCGAGCGAGACACCGGCGCCACCTATCCGGGCTACGACGTGGCGCGCGCCAAGGCGCTGCTGGCGCAGGCCGGCTTTCCTGATGGCAAGGGCCTGCCGCCGCTGCTATACCGCGTGGCCGGCACCAGCTCCACGGAACGCACGGCCTTCGACTTTGCGAAAGCCCGCTACGCCGCCGCCGGCGTGCAGCTGCGCGCCGAGTTCTCCGATTACCCGACGGCGATCAAGGCTGCCGAGGCAGGCAACTTCCAGATCGCCAATCTCGGCGGCTGGGTGGCCGACTATCCCGATGCCGAGAACTTCTACCAGTTGCTCTATGGCAAGAACACGGCACCAGGCCCCAACCACTCGGCCTTCGTCGATGCCGCCTACGACCGCGCCTACGAAACCGCGCGACTTATGAATAACGGCCCGCAGCGCTTTGCCCTCTTCCGCACCATGAACGACATCATCAAGGACGAGGTGCCGCTGATCCTGCGCTTCAACAACGTGCGCTTCGGCGTTCGCCAGAAGTGGCTCGCCAACTTCAAGCGCAACGAGCTGGCGCCGGAGTTCAAGTACCTCGACATCGACATGGCGGCCAAGAAGAAGGGCATCTGAGGCCGCGTGCCCGGCTGAGAACACCATGCTCGCCTACATCCTGCGCCGCCTGCTGCTGGCCGTGCCCACGGTGCTGGGCGTGGCGCTGCTCACCTTCTTGCTGTTCAACGCCTTCGGGCCCGACCCGGTGCGCGCGGCGCTGGGCAACCACGCCACGCCGGAGGCGATTGCCAACCTGCGCGCGCAATGGGGCCTGGACCAGAGCCTGCCGATGCAGTTTGTGGAGTTCCTGCGCCAGATCGTCACGTTCGACTACGGCAAGAGCTACGTCACGCAAGAAGACCTCGGCCAGCAGCTCAAGGCCGGCGCCTGGGTGAGCCTGTCCGTGACGGCGCCGCCGTTCATCGTGGGCGGCATCGTCAACGTGCTGCTGGCGCTCGTCATTGCGCGCTGGCGCGACGGCCTGGCCGACAAGGCCAGCCGGGCGCTCTTCATCGCCGGCATGAGCATCTCGGCGCTGGTGTACGTGCTGGTGCTGCAGTACCTGCTGGCCTACAAGCTGGGCTGGTTCCCGATCTCGGGCTATGTCAGCGGGCCGGGCGCGGTGGTGTACCTGGCGCTGCCCTGGCTGATTCTGCTGATCGTGGCGATGGGCCCCGACATCCGCCTCTACCGCACCTTGTTCCTCGACGAGGCCAACGCCGACTACGTGCGCACCGCGCGCAGCAAGGGCGCCAGCGAAGGCCGCGTGCTGCTGCGGCATGTGCTGCCCAACGCCTGGATTCCCATCATCACCAACAACGTCACCACGCTGCCCTTCCTGATACTGGGCTCGTTCCTGATGGAGCGCTTCTTCAGCATCCCCGGCATCGGCAGCCTCACCATCGACGCGCTGGCGCGGGGCGATCTGCCCATCCTGAA
>JBIJAP010000093.1:0-10095 GCA_044345715.1 Rubrivivax sp. | reverse complement strand
GTTCGCGGTTCACACGTTGCGGCTCGCCCAGGTGCACGCGGATCTCGCTACGGCCCACCTGCAGCACCGTGGCCGGCCACTCGGCGCTGTGGCCGTCGAGCAGCACCAGCGTGTCGCCGGGCTGCACGCGGCGCACGCGCGCATGGCGGTCGGCCGACTCGGGCAGCGCGGTCTCGGCGCCGGGCTGCAAGGGGGTGTCGACGAACAGGCGCATCGGTGCCGAACAAGCCCGGGTCAGTGCGCCTCGCGCAGCGCCCGGCGCAGCACCTTGCCCACGTTGCTGCGGGGCAGCTGCTCGCGGAACTCCACGTGCACCGGCCGCTGGTAGCCCGCGAGGTGGCGTTCGCAGTGCTCGCGCAGCTGCGCCTCGCTGGGCGCGGCCCCGCCCGGCGCGCTGCGCACGACCACGAGCTTGATCACCTCGCCGGCCTCGGCCGTATCGGGGTGCGGCACGCCCACGACAGCGCACTCGCGCACGCCGGGCACGCACATGACGATCTCCTCCACCTCGTTGGGCACCACCGGCAGGCCACCGACCCAGACCATGTCGCGCTTGCGGTCCACCAGCCGCAGCGCGCCGTCCTCGGCAAAGCGGCCGATGTCGCCGGTGCGCAGCCAGCCGCCAGGCAGCATCACGCGCGCCGTCTCGTCGGGCCGCTGCCAGTAGCCGGCCATGACCTGCGGGCCGCGCACCGCGATCTCGCCGCTGGCGCCCGGCGGCACGCGCCGGCCGTCGTCGTCGACGAGCATCAGCTCGGTGTCGGGCAGCGGGTAGCCGACGTGGCCACTGAACAGCGAGTCGTCGACGCGGTTGCAAGTGACGGCCGGGCTGGCCTCGGTCAGGCCGTAGCCCTGGATGATGGGGCTGCCGGTCTTCAGCAGCCACAGCATCGCAGTGGCCGGGTCGACGGCCATGCCGCCCGACAGCGACAGCCGCAGCCCGCTCCAGTCGATGCGCTCGGCCGCCGGGTGGCGCGCCAGCGCCTCGAACACCGGGTTCAGCGACGGGAACAGATGGAAGCGCTCGCGCTGCAGCAGCGCGGCCAGCGCGTCGGTGTCGGCCACGTCGGGCACCAGCAGCAGCCGGCCCCCGCGCCACAGCGTGAGCAGCAGCGCCAGCGTGAAGCCGAACACATGGTGCAGCGGCAGCGCGGCCACGGTCGTCCAGGGCTCGTCGCGCGGGCGTGCCTGCAGCGCCGGCTGCAGCCACTGCTCGGCCTGGCGCAGGTTGGCCAGCAGGTGGCGCTGCAGCAGCACCACGCCGCGCGCCACGCCGGTGGTGCCGCCGGTGTACTGCAGCAGCGCGATGTCGTCGGGCCGCGCCACCACGGCCGCCAGCTCGAGCGAGCGCCCGCTGTCGAGCGCGCTGGAGAAGGCCAGCGCACCCGGCAGCGCCGGCGCCGTTCTGCGGTGGCGCAGGCGGTGCCGCACCAGCGCCGCCTTCAGCGGCCCGAGCAGCTCGCCGGGGCCTGCCGTCACCACCAGCAGCTGCGGCAGTGCCTCCAGCACCGGCCGAAGCGCCAGCGCCGCCGCGGCATCGGCCACCAGGACACGTGCGCCACTGTCGCGCAGCTGGTGCAGCAGCGCCTCGCCGGCCAGCTGCGGATCGACCGGCACCACCACCAGCCCGGCGCGCCAGGCCGACAGCAGCACCACCGGCAGCGGCAGGCCGCCAGGCAACATCACAGCCAGCCGGTCGCCGGGCACCAGGCCCCGGTGCTGCCAGGTGGCAGCCAGCGCACGCGACGTGGCCTCGAGCTCGGCATAGCCCAGCGTGCGGCCGTGGCAGCTGGCGGCAGGCCGCGCGGCGTGCTGCGCCAGGCTGGCCAGCAGCGCGCCCGTGAGGGTGTCGGGCTGGGTGTCCGACAAGGGGCTCATGCGCTCCGGCCCGCCGGACGGCGCAGGGATCGGGCCAGGCACACAGCCGTGTGCCGCACCATGCGCTGCAGCAAGACGAGGGGGTGGGACATGCAACGAATGTAAGGTCCACGCAAGACTGTGTCAGCCCGCGCTTGCCCTGACGCCTGTCGCACCCGGCGGCGCGCGCGGGCGTGGCAGCATCGGCGGCGTGGATGCTCCCCTCTACGACTACCTCATCGTCGGCGCCGGCACCGCCGGCTGCCTGCTGGCCAACCGACTGAGCGCCGACGGCAAGGCGCGGGTGCTGCTGCTCGAGGCCGGTGGCCCCGACACCTACCCGTGGATCCACATCCCGGTGGGCTACCTGTACTGCATCGACAACCCGCGCACCGACTGGCGCTTCCGCACCGAGCCCGACGCCGGCCTCAACGGCCGCCAGCTCATCTACCCTCGCGGCAAGACGCTGGGCGGCTGCAGCAGCATCAACGGCATGATCTACATGCGCGGCCAGGCGCGCGACTACGACGCCTGGGCCGCCGCCACCGGCGAGCCGGCCTGGAGCTGGCAACAGGCCCTGCCGGACTTCGTGCGCCACGAAGACAACGCGCTGCACGAGGCCGGCACACACCACGGCCGCGGCGGCGAGTGGCGCGTCGAGCGCCAGCGCCTGCGCTGGGACGTGCTCGACGCATTTGCCGAGGCCGCCGTGCAGGCCGGCATCCCCGCCAGCAGCGACTTCAACCGCGGCAGCAACGAGGGCGTGGGCTACTTCGAGGTCAACCAGAAGCGCGGCTGGCGCTGGAACACCAGCAAGGCCTTCCTGCGCCCGGCGCGCGGCCGTGCCAACCTGCAGGTGCTCACGGGCGTGACGGTGGAGCGGCTGGAGCTGGCGCCGCTAGACGGTGGCGGCTGGCGCTGCACCGGCGTGCAGCTGCTGCAGGACGGCCAGCGCCGCAGCATCCAGGCCGTGCGCGAAGTCATCCTGAGTGCTGGCGCCATCGGCACGCCGCAGATCCTGCAGCTCTCGGGCCTGGGCCCTGGCGCGCTGCTGCAGCAGCACGGCATCGCGGTGAAGCACGATCTGCCCGGCGTGGGCGCCAACCTGCAAGACCACCTGCAGATCCGCGCCGTCTTCAAGGTGCAGGGCGCGCAGACGCTCAACACGCTGGCGAACTCGCTCATCGGCAAGGCACGCATCGGGCTCGAATACGCGCTCACGCGCAGTGGGCCGATGAGCATGGCGCCTTCGCAGCTGGGCATCTTCACCAAGAGCCGGCCCGACAAGCCCGGCCCCGACATCCAGTTCCATGTGCAGCCACTGTCCCTGCCGGCCTTCGGCCAGCCGCTGCACGCCTTCCCGGCCGTGACGGCCAGCGTGTGCAACCTCGAGCCCACGAGCCGCGGCACGGTGCACATTGCCAGCGCCGACGCACAAGCCGCGCCGAAGATCGCGCCCAACTACTTGAGCACGGCCGAAGACCGCAGCGTGGCCGCCGACTCGCTGCGCGTGGCGCGGCGCATCGCGCAGCAGCCGGCATTTGCGAAGTACTCACCCGAGGAGTTCAAGCCCGGCGCGCAGTACCAGGCCGACGACGAACTGGCGCACCTGGCCGGGGACATCGCCACCACCATCTTCCACCCGGTGGGCACGGCGAAGATGGGCTGCGCGGACGACCCCACGGCCGTTGTCGACCCGCAGCTGCGCGTGCGCGGCGTTCAGGGCCTGCGCGTGGTGGATGCGAGCGTGATGCCGACCATCACGCACGGCAACACCAACAGCCCGACGCTGATGATTGCGGAGAAGGCGGCGCGGTGGATCGCTGGGCATTCCGGCCGAGATTGAGCGTGGCCGCAGCGACGATCTGAGCCGCTCAGTGCCCGGCGAAGTCCACCAGCGTGAACAGCGGCAGCCCGGCCTCGCGCAGCCGGGCCGAGCCGCCGAGCTCGGGCAGGTCGACGATGGCGGCGCCTTCGATGACCGTGCCGCCCAGCCGCTCGAGCAGCTTCTTGCCGGCCATCATGGTGCCGCCGGTGGCGATGAGGTCGTCGATCAGCAGCACGCGGTTGCCGGGCCTCACGGCGTCGGTGTGGATCTCCACCGTGGCGCTGCCGTACTCCAGCTCGTAGGTCTCTTCCACCGTGGTGAACGGCAGCTTGCCCTTCTTGCGGATCGGCACGAAGCCCACGTTCAGCTCGTAGGCGACGACGCTGCCGATGATGAAGCCGCGTGCATCGAGCCCGGCGATGACATCAGGCCGCACGTCGAAGTAGCGGTGCACGAACTGGTCGATGAGCACCCGGAACACGCGCGGGTTGGCCAGCAGCGGCGTGATGTCGCGGAACATCACGCCCGGCGCCGGCCAGTCGGGCACGGTGCGGATGTGCTCGCGGATGTAGTCGGTGGGTGCGCTGGTGGGGTCGGCGGCCATGGCGCGGATGCTAGGGCCGAATCGTCCCGGCCACGAGGTCCTTGCGCCCTCAGGCCGGCGGGGCCGCCAGCCGCGCCAGCACCTGCACGGTGCCGTTCGGCCCGGCGCGCAGCACCAGGCCCTCACCCGAACTGCTGCCGGTGGCGGCCAGGTCGGAGAGCACGAACATGTGTGTCACCCAGGCCTCGAAGCGCCCGCGCTGCCGTGTGGCGTCGGCCAGCGCGGTGCGCAGCGCGCGCAGGCTCTCGGCGTTGGTGCTTTCGCTGGCGCCGCGGGGCGAGCCCAGCGCCGGCCAGACCTCGGCGCTGCCGAAGGCCAGCTGTGCCGTGTCGACGCAGCGGCACCACGGGCTGCTGCGCACGCGTGCAGGCTTGAGCCGGCGCGCCTCGAACCACTCGCCCATGCGCCGCGCCTGCGCGCGGCCGCCGTCGGACAGGTTGCGCTGGGTGCGGCACTCGCCGAGCTTGAACTCCGGCGGGTCGAAGGTGCCCGGCGCCAGCGCGTGGCGAAAGGCGATGACGCAGCCGCCCTCGCGCAGCAGCGGCTCCACCTCGGCCGCCTTGGCCAGCCGCGGCAGGCCGGCCAGCAAGCCGGCGCCGCCCGCGGCCAGACCGCCTTGCAGCAGCGTGCGCCGGGCGTGGTGCGGCGTGGCGTCTTCAGGCCACCGGCTGGAAGGCATACCCGTTGCCCTGCGCCGCCATGCGGCCAAAGGCCGGGAACAGGAAGTGGTAGCCGCCGACCATGGCGTTGGTCTGCACGATGCGCTGGAAAGTGGCGCGGCGCACCTGGCGCGCAGCCTCGGCGTCCATGTCGAAAGTGACAGCCCAGTCCGGGTTGCGCGCAAACAGGGCCGGCACGTTGGTGAGGTCGCCCACGTAGACGAAGCTCTGGCCGGCCGACTGCAGCTCGAACAGCGTGTGCCCCGGCGTGTGGCCGAAGGCCGCCACCGAGCGCAGGCCCGGCGCCACCTCGGTGCCCGGCGCAAAGCGCACCAGCTTATCGGCCGGCAGGGTGGCGAACACGCGGCGCGACACCATGAAGCCGCCACGCTGCGCCTCGGGCAGCGCGTTCATGCGCGCGTCGTCCATCCAGAACGCGTGCTCGGGCTCGGGCACCATCACCCGGGCGTTGGGGTACACGAGCGAGCCGTCCTTGCGGCGCAGGCCCTGGATGTGGTCGCCGTGGTAGTGCGTGATCAGCACCGTGTCGATGTCTTCCGGCTTGAAACCCGCCGCCGCCAGGTTGCCCAGCAGCCGGCCCGTGGTGGGGCCGCCGTTGTCGGCAAAGCCGGTGTCCATCAGCACGCGGCGGCCGCCGCTCAGCACCAGGAAGGCGGTGAAGGGGATGTCGATGTAGTCGGTGGCCAGGCCCTGGCTGGCCAGCAGCGCGCGCACCTCGGCCAGCGGCGCGTTCTTGACGAACTCCTCGCCCAGCGGGCGGCGGGCCACACCGTCGTTCAGCGCAATGACCTCGGCGTCGCCCACCTTCATGCGGCGGAAGCCCGGCGTCGGCAGCGTCGGTGTGCCCAGTGAAGGGGCGTTCTGCGCCCAGGCGGCACTGGCACCGAGCCAGGCCAGGGACGACACGGCACCGGCGGACAAACCGGCGGCAATGAACTGGCGGCGATGCAGCATGGGGTTCTTTCGTGACTCTCGGGTCGTGGATGAAAACGGCGTCGGGCAACAAACCGTGGCCAGCAACGCTTCAAGCGCGATCGGCAGCCCGATGACGGGCCGGGCACGATGCGACCAACCTCGGATCATGCAGCGCGGCAAGCAGCCCCTGCGCTTGAGGTCCTTTGGCTGCGCCCCAGCGGCCTTGGCGTGTGGCAAGGCCGCCCTGAGCGGAACGACAAAGCACCTGGGCACGTCGGCCCGGCCGTGCCCAGGGGGTTGCGTGCCGCCGGGCCACGAGCAGGCGGCTCACGTGCGCCGTCCTGCAGGGGCAAGGCGTTGGCCCCACCGGCTCTTCAGCTCGTCGAAGGCGTTCCGCGCATCGGCGCTGTCGCGGTCCGGCTGCCAGGGGTAAGGCACAGCCGGTCGCCACGCCTCCGCCCGTGTGTTCACCAGCTGCGGCTCGGCCGGCTCCTGCGCCCTGCGCTGGCGCGCCGTCAGCGCAGGGCATCACCCGGGTTGCTTCTTGCTCGGCCGATCGCGTGAACGGGCCGCGGTGCGTGGGCCGCGACCCGGCAACGCTGCGCCAGCGCTCGCTCAGCGGTCCTGGCGGGCAACGGCCGCATCCAGGACTCGTGCCGGTCTGTCACGCGCGCTGAGGCGGCGGCCGCCAGATCGAGAGCCTTGCCCGGTGCGCAGACGCCGCTCGAGCACCCGCGACCGGCCCGGACTCACGGCGATCAAGGGCGGTTGGCACGGTGGGCACCAGCGGTAACCGCTTTGCTCGGGCGCGCTGCGGCGCGCAAGGGCCGCCCGGGGCGGATCACCTCAGCGATACGGCGCTTGCTCCTTCGGCACGAGGCCGTTGCGCCGCTGGCCGGGCCTTCGGCGCTGCGCCTCCCGACGCACAAGCGGCGGGGCAAACGGGTCAGCGCACACCCATGAGCGCAACGTACGACGCAGGGCCGAGCAAGCCTCTTGCCGCGAAGACGCTGCCGTCTGGCTCAGTGCATCGCTGGCTGCGATTGCATGGCCTCCAGGGCCATTGAACTCAGCTGCAGTGCACGCTCGACCAGCAGCCATCCCTGCACCTCTTCGTCCGGCATCCCTTGCTCCGGGGGGCGGGTTAACTCGCCCAGGTTTCGCTGAATAGATTCAGTCCAGCATTGCCATTCCGCCGCGTTCGGGAGATTCTGAAGGCTGCGCTTGGGGGTTCTCATTTGAAGCTCACTTGCTGCGTTGATGCGGTCTCACAGGACACAGGAGCAGTCGCGTTGTCAAGGATTGGAGGCGAGGCTTTGCTGCCGCTTTGCGAGGATTTGTTCACAGATTTCGCGTTGCGTTTGGTTGCGTTTGGGCATTCGCGTGTTGTCGTCTGTGGCCTTTACTCTCGGCGACGAGTCTTCGGGTCGGCGCACCGCTTCATGCCTGGGGACCTACAGCCAGGAGGGTCAAGTGTGGGTTGTTTGTTGTCGCAGGGCGCTGGCTCTTCTGCCGCACCGGGCGCGTGGCCGGAAGCACCTGCACGAGGTGCACGCGTGATCCGCCTCTTCGGCGCCTTTGACTTCGAAGTCGCGGGCAGCAGCGAGGGGGACGAAGCGACGTGGCGCCGGGCCCACGCGAGGCGTCTGGTGCAGCTGGTGGGCAGCAGCCCGAAGCGGATCGAGAGCCGAGCGAAGGTTCTCCAGTCACTGTGGCCGGAGTTCGACGAGGCCCGGGCGCGCAACCGGCTGCACCACACGGTGCACTGGATCCGCAAAGGGCTTGAACGCTTGCCCGTGGCGGTGCGGCCGCAGTTCGCGGTCAGTGCCGACCGTGTGGAGCTGCTTCTGGCTCCGGGAACCCAAACCGACGTGCAAGCCTTCCTCGACGCCCTGGAGCGCGATGCGGTGGACGACAGCGGCCGCCTGGCTACGCTGGAGCAGGCCCTGGCCTGGTACCGCGGACCTCTGGCACCCGATTGGACGGAGCTGGGCGAGATCACCACCCGACGCGCCTGGCTGGACAGCCTGTTCTCTGACGCGCTGGGCGAGGCCATCGATCTGGCGGAGTCGCTCGGGGCGCTGGACACGGCCACCAAGCACGCCCAGCGCCTGGCCCAGCACCTGCTGGGCGACGTGCAGGCCCAGTGTCGCTACATGCGGCTGCTGGCACGTCAAGGGCGGGCCGACGCGGCCTTGCTGCATGGACATCAATTCTGCAGCACGGAGACCGAGCTCGATGCCGCCGGGCGTGCGGCCCTGGACGCCGTGGCACGCGAGATTCAGCAGCAGGTGAATCGCACTCCGCGGGGCCCCGTGTCCCCCGGCCCGGACCGGTCGGCTCCTGCCAGTCCTGCCCGACTGCCCGCCCTGCAGCCCGTGCTCGGTTACACAGAGCTGCAGAACTCTGCCGTGCGGGCCTTGCGCGACCCGTTCACCGCTATGGTGTCACTCGTCGGTCCGCCGGGTGCCGGCAAGACGACGCTGGCCGTGGCGGTAGCGCATCAATTGCTCGACAGATTTGGCCACGGTGTCTGCTGGGTGGAGGCCCATGGCGCCTTGGCCTGCCAGGGATTCGAGGCCGCGATAGCCCGGACCCTGGGTCTGGACCCCGGCGCCGACCTGTTGGCGGCCCTGCGCGGCAAGGAGCTGCTGCTGGTACTCGATGGCCTGACCCTTCGACCCGACGAGCAGCCGCGGCTGGCTGACTTGGTGGCAGCGTCCAAGGACTCGCGCTGGCTCGTCACCGCCACCACGTTCCTGCAGCTGCGCGGCGAGAAGGTGCTGGTCGTCGAGCCGACCTTGCTGCTGACGAACGGGCGCGACGACGACAGCCCGTCACCGGCGGCCCACCTGCTGGCGAACGGCCAGCATGGTTGGTCGCTAGGGGACAAGCGCATCCGCAGCAGCGTGGAGGGCATCGCCCGGGCGCTGGGCGGCTTGCCGACCCTCCTGGAGCGTGCGTCCTGGGCTCTGCAGACGGTATCGCCCAGCGAGTTGTTGGCGCGGGTGTCGCGCGATCCGACGACCCTTTTGTGCACTTCGACGGCAAGCGCCGATGCGCCGGCCGCCGGTTCGGTTGCGGCGGCGATCGGCCACGATCAGGCGGCGCATCCAACACGGCGTGCCGAAACCCTGCAGGGTTGGCTGCAGCAGGCGCCAGCGGACCTGCTTCAACTGCTGCTGGTGGCGGGGCTGTGCCACAGCTGGCTGTCGCGAGACGATTTGTTGTGCCTGGGCAAGGGCATCGGGCTGACTTCGGTGGACAGCCTCGTCGACCACGGCGTGCGGTTCCATTACCTGCAGCGCCGCGTGCGCGACGACCACGAGAGCACCTGGAGCGAGTTCCGCGTGCCGCGCTATGTGGCCGCGGCCCTGAGTTTCATCGACAGCGCCCCGACCAGTCCGCAGACGCAGGCGGCGCTCGCACATTGGTTGTCGCTGGGGCCACGGGCCTCGATGGGCGAGGCCGCCGCAAGCACCTCTCAGGCAGTGTGCTGGCTGGACGACCACATCGAAGACATGGAGCATCTGGTGGGGCGTTGGCTTGAGCTGGGCCGCCAGGAGGACATTGCCCGTCTGTGCCTGTCGCATGCCAGCAGCTGGGTGCGCTCGGCGCATGCCCATCGCGTGCTGGGCTGGCTGAGCGGACTGGGCGCGCAGGCCGAAGGCCTGCCGGATGCGCTGGCGGCGCGGCTGCTGGTCGAGCGCGCGCAACTGCGCGCCCACCTGGGTCAGTTGCACGGAGCGTTCGAAGACGCCAGCCAGGCGCTGGCCCGCCTGACGTACCACCCCGATGCGGTGCTGCGGCAGCAGGCCATGCGGCTTCTGGAACGTTACGGAACCGCCGGAGCGACCACGTCGCGCTGGCGCCAGGGGCTGGACCTGCGCGGCATCGAGGCCGGCGAGAGCCTGCTGCACGTGGCTTTGCTCACGGCCCGCAGCGGTGCGCTGCCCAAGGCCCTGCAGCTGTGCAGCGAGGCAATCGGCGTCTTCACCTACTTTGGCCTGACGCGCGGCTTGCTCAAAGCCCACCAGCACCGTTCGATGATTGCCTACGCGATGGGCAACACCGACGTCGCCTCGCAGTGCGCCCTGCAGGCCGAGCGCACCGCCCGCGTGATCGGCGACGAGCGCGAGGCCCTGCGGGCCGATCTGCTGCGCGCCCGCGCGCTGCTGGGCAACCTAGAGGTCAGCCCGGCCATCGAGCTC
>JBIJAP010000092.1:0-10159 GCA_044345715.1 Rubrivivax sp. | reverse complement strand
CGGGGCCACCACATCGTGTCAATTCGATGACGAAATCATGAACACGGACTCCGCGCCCTTCCTTGACCCGTGTCAATGCGCCACCCCGCTGCGCCCGTGGCCTGTGGGCGCCGTGCGCTCGGCCTCCTGGCCCGTTCATGCGCGACAGCGGCGGCCTCGTGCGGCGAAAGCCGCTGTTCGTCCCAACCGGGTGGGTGGCGGCCGCGCGGCCGAACGACACTTCTTCGCCTCGGTTCCCCTCCTGCCCCAGCCATGAAACCCACGCGACGCATCCTTGCCATGACCACTGCCAGCCTGTTCATCGCCTCGGCCGCGCACGGCCAGGCGCCCGCTGTGCCCTCTGCGCCGGCCACGCCGCAGGCCGAAGAGGCCCGCACCGTCATCACCTCCAGCGATCAGCTGCCCCGCCGCACCGTGACGCTGGAGCGCCTGCCAAGCGAATACCTCACCGGCCCGCGCGACGCGCTGCGGCCCCTGGCCGACGGCCTCGAGGCCAACCTGCGCGCCGACCTCGCGCGCTTCGACATCCGCGACGCCGCCACGCTGCGCGGCTACTACGGCACGCTGCTGACTCTGGCGCAGTTCAAGGGCGACTGGGCCGCCGTGCCCGCGCTGGTAGAGCGCCTGCGCAGCCTGCAAGACAAACCCGGCCCGCGCGCCACCACCGGCGTGATGGCGCAGCTGCTGGCCGAGCGCCAGACCGGCGCACGCGACGCCGCCTGGATGCGTGCCGAGGTCGAGAAGCGCTATGGCGCCCTGGTCTGGGCCGATGCCGGCGACAGCATCAAGGGCATGAAGGGCCAGTTCGAGCTGCTCAGCCCGACGCTGGTGCTGGGCAGCTTCCAGCAGCAGGTCGACGTGATGGCGCGCAACATGAACCTCACGGTGCCCGAGTCCATCGTCAACGCCATCATCGGCGCCCGGCTGCAGACCGAGCTGGTGATGCCGCTGAAGGCCGAGATCGTCGCCGGCCTGCAGGCCGTGATCGACCGCCAGGCGCCGGCCGCCGCCAAGCCCGATTTGTGGACACCGCGGCAGTTCGCCATTCCGGCCACGGCGCGGGCGGCCGAGGTCGGCATCGGCATCTGGGACTCGGGCGTCGACCTGGCGCTGTTCAAGACCACGCCCGGCCGCGGCATCGCCTTCGACCGCGAGTCGCGCCCGGCCCAGGCCCTGCTGCGCCCGCTGGGCGAGGCCGAGCCGCGCTGGCCGCAGCTGCGCCAGCTGGTCAAGGGCGCGATGGACCTGCGCTCGGCGCTCGACACCGAAGACGCCCGCCGCCTGAAGCAGGCCGTGGGCGGCCTGCGCGCCGACCAGGTGAAGGCCTTCCAGGAAGACCTCGGCCTCGTCGGCCTGTACACGCACGGCACGCACGTGGCCGGCATCGCGGTCGAGGGCAACCCCTTTGCCCGCGTCTACACGGCCTCGATGCTGTGGGAACACCGCAGCGAGCCGGTGCGCCCGACCGAGGAGATGTCGCGCCGCACGGCCGCGGCCTGTAAGCAGATCGTGCAGTCGTTCAAGGACCAGAAGCTGCGTGTCGCGAACATGAGCTGGCGCTACGGGGCCAGCGCCTACGAGGGCATGCTGGCCTGGCACAACGTGGGCGCCACGCCCGACGAGCGCAAGCAGCTCGCCCGGCGCCTGTTCGCCATCGAGCGCGATGCGCTGCGCGAGGCCATCGCGTCGGCGCCGGAGATCCTGTTCATCGCCGGCTCGGGCAACGAGGACAACAGCGCCGACTTCGAGGACTACATCCCCGCCGGCCTGCAACTGCCCAACCTGCTGACGGTGGGCGCCGTCGACCGTGCCGGCGAGGAGACCAGCTTCTCCACCTTCGGCAAGACCGTGGTGCTGCACGCCAACGGCTTTGAGGTCGAGAGCCTGCTGCCGGGTGGTGACCGCATCAAGTTCAGCGGCACCAGCATGGCCAGCCCGCAGGTGGCCAACGCGGCGGCCAAGCTGTTCGCGCTGAAGCCCACACTCACGGTGGCGCAGGTGCGCGAGGCGCTGCTCAAGGGTGCCGAGCGCAACGGCCGTGTGAACATGGTGAACCCGCGGCGCAGCGCGGAGCTGCTCGATATCAGGCTCTGAAACAGGGCTTCGACAAGCTCAGCCCGAACGGTGGGGTCGATGAGACTCGGCGGCCCGCGCCGGGGGGCTTCTAGACTCGCGGGGTGGACACCGCCGCCATTCCCGCCCCGCCGCTGGCCCAGTGCCCGCCCGAACGCTGGGCGGCGCTGCGTGGCGTGCTGACCGACATCGACGACACGCTGACGCGCGACGCGCGGCTGGAGCCCGCGGCGGCCGACGCCCTGGCGGCGCTGCAGGCGGCGCGTGTGCCGGTGCTGGCCGTCACCGGGCGCTCGCTGGGCTGGTGCCGCGAGGTGGCCGCAGCCTGGCCCGCGGCCGGTGCGCTGGTGGCGCTGGTGGCCGAAAACGGCGCCGTGGCCCTGTGGCGCGAAGGCCGGCGCTGGCGCACCGTGTACACGCAGCCGCAGGCGCGGCGCCGGGCGCACGCGCGCCGGCTGGCCGCCTGTGCCGCGGCCGTGTGCCGCCAAGTGCCCGGTGCGCGCCTGGCACGCGACAGCGCCGGCCGCGAGACCGACATCGCCATCGACCACGCCGAGCACGCGCAGCTGGGCGCGGCGGCCATCGACCGCGTCGTGGCGCTGATGCACGGGCACGGCCTGCAGGCCAGCGTCAGCTCGATCCACGCGAACGGCTGGATCGGCGCGCAGAACAAGTTCAGCGGCGCGGCCTGGATGCTGCGTCACCGGCTGGGCGTGACGCTGGCGGCCGAACCCGGGCGCTGGGTCTATGTCGGCGACTCCACCAACGACGAACTGATGTTCGAGCGGCTGCCCTTCACCGTGGGCGTGGCCAACCTGTTGCGCTTTGCCGGGCGGCTGCGCCACTGGCCCACCTACCTGGCGGCCGGCGAGCGCGGCCGGGGCTTTGCCGAGGTGGCGCAGGGCCTGCTCGCACATTACCGTGGAGGCCGGGCATGACGGCGCTGAACCGCCGCGACTGGCTGCTCGCCACCGCCGCCAGTGCCGGCCTGGCAGCCGGTGCCGGAGCGCAGACACCGGCGGCGCCCAAGGTGCTGCGCCTGGCCAGCGAAAGCGAAACCGGCTTCGACCCCGCCCGCGTGGGCGACGCACGTTCGCTGCGCATCACGAGCCACATCTTCGAGACGCTGCTGGAGTTCGACCCGCTGGCGCGCCCGGTGAAGCTGCGCCCGCGCACCGCGCTGGCCCTGCCCGAGCCGAGCGACGAGTTCCGTGTGTGGACCGTGCGGCTCAAGCCCGGTATCCACTTCACCGACGACCCGGCCTTCCGCGCCACCACCGGCGGCGGCCCGCGCGAGCTGGTGGCCGCCGACGTGGCATACAGCCTGAAGCGCCTCGCCGACCCGGCCACCAAGAGCCCGGGCTGGAGCGCGGCCGAGCAGATCGGCATCGCCGGCCTGGCCGCGCTGCGCCGCGAGGCCATCGAGCGCAAGCAGCCCTTTGCCTACGACCGCCCGATCAAGGGCCTGCAGGTGCTCGACCGCCACACGCTGCGCTTCGAGCTCGAGGCCGTGCGCCCGCGCTTCCCGCAGTGGCTGGCCGGCGCCTCCACGGCCACGGTGGCGCGCGAGGTGATCGAGGCCCATGGCGAGCTCAGCATGCAGCACCCGGTGGGCACGGGGCCGTTCCGGCTGGCGGAGTGGCGGCGCTCCTCGCGCATCGTGCTCGAGCGCAACCCGGTTTTTCGCACCGTGCTCTACGACGCCGAGCCCGCCGCCGACGACATCGAAGGCCAGGCGCTGCTGGCGCGCCTGAAGGGCCGGCGCCTGCCGATGGTGGACCGCGTCGAGATCGACGTCATCGACGAGAAGCAGCCGATGTGGCTGGCGTTCCTGAACGGCGACCACGACTGGGTCGAGCTGCCCGACGGCTTTCTGCCGGTGGCCCTGCCCGGCGGGCAGCTGGCGCCCAACTTGCGCAAGCGCGGCATCCGCGCCGACCGCGCCGTGTTGCCGAGCACCTACTACACGATGTTCAACATGGAGCATCCGCTGGTCGGCGGCTACACGCCGGCGCGCGTGGCGCTGCGCCGCGCCATCGGCCTGGCCATCGACGTGCGGCGCGAGATCGAGCTGCTGCGGCACGGCTCGGCGGTGGCGGCGCAGTCGCCGGTGGCGGTGCACCTGAGCGGCTTCCACCCGGCGTGGAAAAGCGAGATGAGCGAGTACAGCCCGGCGCGCGCCCGTGCGCTGCTCGAGCTGTACGGCTGGCGCGACCGCGACGGCGACGGCTGGCGCGAAACCCCCGAGGGCCAGCCCTTCGTGCTGGAGATGGCCACGCAGCCGGCGCAGGAGATGCGCCGCTTCGACGAGCTGATGAAGCGCGACATGTCGGCCATCGGCCTGCGCATCGTCTTCCGCACCGCGCAGTGGCCCGAGCAGTACAAGGCCGCGCGCGCCGGTAAGCTAATGCTCTGGAGCGTGAGCGGCCGCGCCAGCGCGCCCGACGGCATCGAGGGCCTGCTGCGCTACGAGGGCAAGGCTTCCGGCGGCATCAACCTGGCGCGTTTCGACCTGCCCGAGATGAACGCCACGCTCGAACGCCTGCAGGCCCTGCCCGACGGCCCCGAGCGCGAAGCCCTGTTCGACCACGCCAAGCGCCTGACCGTGGCCTGGATGCCCTACAAGCTGCGCACCCACCTGGCGGCCACCGCGCTGGTGCAGCCCTGGCTGGTGGGCTACCGCCGGCCGCTGTTCTGGAACAACTGGTTCGAGTCGGTGGACATCGAGCCGCAGAGAAGACCTGAACCTGCATGACGCCCGCATGACGCTCCCCCTGCTGCGCCCGCCCCGCTTGCGCGAGGGCGACACCATCGGCCTCATCAACCCCAGCGGCGCCCTCCACGAAGACGAGCCCTACGAGCGCGCGCATGCCGCGATGCACGCGCTGGGCCTGCGCACGCGCGAGGCGCCGAACCTGCGCGCCCGCTACGGCCACATGGCCGGCACGCCGCAGCAGCGCGCCGACGACCTGCACGCGATGTTTGCCGACGACGGCATCGCCGGCATCCTGGCCGTGACCGGTGGCTCGGGCGCCAACCGCGTGCTGCCGCTGTTCGATGCAGGGCTGATCGCGCGCCACCCCAAGCTGCTGGGTGGCTTTTCCGACCTCACGGCGCTCATCACCGCCGTGCACCGCGCCACCGGGCTGGTGACCTTCCACTCGCCGCTGGCGCGCTCGGACTGGAACGCGTTTTCCACCGAGCACTTCCGCGCCGTCGCCATGGCCGCCGAGGCGCCGCTGATGCGCAACCCCGAGGGCCTGCTGCCAAGGCCCTTGCGCGGCGGCGTGGCGCGCGGGCCGCTGCAGGGCGGCAACCTGGCGGTGCTCACCTCGCTGGCCGGCACGCCGCACTTCCCCGACCTGACGGGCGCGATCCTGTTCATTGAGGACGTGAACGAATACATCTACCGCGTCGACCGCATGCTCACGACGCTGGCGCTGGGCGGCCACCTGGCCCGCGTGGCCGGCGTGGTGCTGGGCGGCTTCACGAACTGCAAGCCCAGCGAGGGCAGCTACGGCACGCTGACGCTGGACGAGGTGTTCGCCGACCACCTCGGCGGCCTCGGCGTGCCGGTGCTGCGCAACGCCGCCTTCGGCCACATCGGCCCGAAGTGGACGCTTCCGCTGGGCGTGCCGGCGGAGCTTGATGCTGACGCCGGCACGCTGCGGCTGCTGGAGCCGGCGGTGCGGTGTTCGGAACAGGGCTTCGACAGGCTCAGCCCGAACGGAACACATCCCCGTTCGGGCTGAGCCTGTCGAAGCCCCGCCCCGAGATCCTCGGCCTGTTCACGATGACCCGGGCGTGGCCCCCAGAAACTGCGCCAGCCGCTCCACCTCATCGCGCAGCGCCGGCTTGAACGCGGCATCTCGCGGTGCCCGCCCGGCCACGTAGCCCGGCTCCACCACCAGCCGCCCGTCGGCCGCCGAGGCATTGGCCCAGCCGATGACCCGCCCGCGCCACAACAGCGGCAGCGCGTAGTAGCCCCGCAGCCGTTTCGGCGCCGGCGTGTAGGCCTCGAAGCGGTAGGCCCAGCCCCACAGCGCCTCGAAGCGCAGCCGGTCCCAGACGATGGGGTCGAAGGGCGCCAGCAGGCGCAGCGTGTCGTCTTCGTCCACGGCCGCATGGCGCCGGCTGGCCGGGTTCTCGCCCGCGGGCCAGAACCAGCGCTGGCCGCCCACCAGGGCGCTGGGCAGCCGCGCCTGCGTGCGCGCCACCAGCGCGCTCATGCGCGGTGTGGCCTGCGGCACGCCGTAGCGGATGCGCCGCAGCAGCATCGACAGGCTTCTCGCCGGCAACGGCGCGTACAGGTTCACCGCCACGTCGGCCAGGCGGTCGAGCGCGCTGTCGATGTCGGCGGGCGCTGCGTGCGGCTCGCGTGCGGCGTACAGGCGCACGCCGCCCTCGCGCGCCGCGGTGCGCACGAGGCCGCGGTAGTGCATGCCATCGAGCAGCTGCGTGCTGGCGCGGCTGTTGCCACCGAACCAGTTTTTCGAGCGGCCGTGGTCGAAGGCGGCGTCGACCTCTTTCGGGTGCACCACGCCCCGCTCGCGTATGAACGCCAGCACCGCCTCGGCCTGTGCCCAGCGCGCCTTCGGCCACGCCGTGTGCGAGGTGCGCGGGTGCATCAGCGCCGCCAGTTCGCGCGGCAGGAAGCCGTAGTTGACGAAGAAGTCTTCCTCGATCGGCAGCTTCGCGTAGCGCGCTTCCAGCTCACCGGCGCGGTAGCCCGGCACACGCAGGCGCAGCGTCAGGTCTTGCGCGCGCGCCGGGGCGCGGATGGGATCGGCCTGCACGAAACCCAGGCGCGCCAGCGCCTGCGGCAGCGAGCGCGCCTTGAACAGGCTGCGTGCCACCGCGTGGCGGCGCAGGTCGTCGAGCGAATGGGTCACGCCGATGCGGGGGGTGCGGGTCGCGCTAGTCGAACCGCTGCACGACTTCGCCGCCGCCGTGCAGGCCGCCGTCGCGGCTGGCCACCTCGGCCGTCCAGCGCACCTGGGCGTGGGCGCCGTTGATCAGCACCAGCTGCGGCGGCAGGTGGCCGATGTCGACATCGAGCAGCACCGGGCAGGGCAGCGCGCCCAGCGCCTGGCGCAGCGCGCCTTCGTGTCGCAGCTGATGCGCTCGCGTGGTGTCGGGCGCGGGGCTGCGGCCCATCAGCAGGCCCGAGAGGCCGTCGAGCCAGCCGGCCCAGCGCAGCCGGTGCAGCGCGCGCACTAGGCCGGTGGGCGAGAGCTCGGCGTTTTCGAGGTACAGGATGACGCCCTCGGTGCGGTGGCGGGCGATGAAGGCTGCCACGTCGGCGTGCGGCGTGCCGGCGGTGTGCATCAGCGTGTCGATGCAGCCACCCACGAGGCGCCCGTCGAAGGCCTCGCGCGGGCGGCCGTGCAGCGAGCGCCAGTGCGTGGGCTCGGTGAGCGTGTAGGCGCTGGCCGGTGCGGTGGCGAAGTCGACCCACTGGCGCTGCCAGGCGCGGCTCTGGCGTTGGCGCAGCACGCCGTGTTCGCCCAGGCGCAGGGCCTGCAGCGCGCCGCGGGTGAGGGCGTCGTCCTGCGCCGGCACCAGGTCCATCAGGCAGGGGCCGTGCGCGGTGGCCCAGCCCAGGCGCAACGTCAGCGGCAGCATCCAGGTGCTGGTGTCGCTGTAGCCCAGCACCCACTTCGGCCGCGTGCGCGCCAGCGCGCCCCAGTCGAGGCGGTCGAGGATGTCCATGGCCAGCTCGCCACCCCAGGGCGGCACGACGGCATCGACATCGTCGCGCATCAGCGTGCGCTCGAGCTCGGCCGCGCGCTCGGCCGCGGGCGCGCTGGCGCTGGCCTGTTCGGCGCGCAGGCACTGGCCTTCTTCGACGATGAAGCCTTGCGCGCGCAGCTGCGCCAGGCAGAGATCGAGCCGCGGGTGCAGCGGCGGCTCCACGCCCGAGCTCGGTGCCGTCACGACCACGCGGCTGCCAGCGGCCAGCGGGCGCGGATAGCGGATGGGTCCGGGGTACGGCTTCGCGGACATGGGGCTGTCATGATGCCCGCAATCGAGCGGCCCACGATGGGGGCTGGCCCTGAGGCGCGCCATGCTGCGCTGCAAGAAGCGCCGTGGTGCAATGAGCGGCATGACGCCCCACGACTTCGTCCGCAAGTGGCAACCCGGCGCCCCGGCCCACGGCCTGAGCGAACGCGCCGGCGCCCAGGCGCACTTCATCGACCTGTGCCGCGTGCTCGGCGTGCCCGAGCCCGGCGAGCCCGAGCGCTACTGCTTCGAGCGCGGCGTGCTCAAGACCGGCGGCAAGGGCCTGCACACCGACGGCTTTGCCGACGTCTGGCTCAAGGGCCACTTCGCCTGGGAATACAAGCGCCCCGGCCGCAGCCTGGTGGACGCACTCAAGCAGCTGATGATGTACGCGCTGCCGCTGGAGAACCCGCCGCTGCTGGTGGTGAGCGACCGCGTGCAGCTCGAGGTGCACACGCACTTCACCGGCACGCCCAGCGAGCGCCATGTGTTTGCGCTCGAGCAGCTCACCGACCCGGCGGTGCAGCAGCGCCTGCGCAGCCTGTGGACGGCGCCCGAGGCCTGGCGCCCGAAGCTGAGCAACCGCGAGATCACCGAGCAAGCCGCGCGCACCTTTGCCGCCACGGCCGAGCGGCTGCGCGATGCCGGCACGCCGGCCGAGCAGGTGAGCCACTTCCTCACGCAGTGCGTGTTCTGCTTCTTTGCCGAAGACGTGGGCCTGCTGCCCGAGCGCCTGTTCGAGCGCCTGATGCACGCCCGCGTGGCCCCGGCGCAAACGACAGCGCAGCTGGCCCACCTGCTGGCCACCATGCGCGACGGCGGCCTGTTCGGTGTGGCCGACGTGCCCTGGTTCAACGGCGGCCTGTTCGCCCGCGTGGCCGTGCCGCCACTGACCGAGGCCGACCTGACCGCGCTGCGCGCCGCCAGCGCGCTGGACTGGAGCGCCATCGACCCCAGCATCTTCGGCACCTTGTTCGAGCGCGGCCTGGACCCCGCCAAGCGCGCGCAGCTGGGCGCGCACTACACCGACCCGGCCACGATTGCGCGGCTGGTGGAGCCGGTGGTGACGCGGCCCTTGTTGGCCGAGTGGCAGGCCGCGCGCGAGGGCGTGGCGCAGGCGCTGGCCAAGAGCAAGAAACATGGCGACAAGGCCTGGCAGCAGGCGCAGGCCGGCTTCGTGGGCTTTCTGGAGCGGCTGAAGCACTACCGCGTGCTCGATCCGGCCTGCGGCAGCGGCAACTTCCTGTACCTGGCGCTGAAGGCGCTGAAGGACGTGGAGCACCAGGCCAACCTCGAGGCCGAGGCGCTGGGCCTGGAGCGCCAGATCGACGTGACCGGCCCGCACAACGTGCTCGGCATCGAGCTCAACGAGTACGCAGCGGAGCTGGCGCGCGTGACGGTGTGGATCGGCGAGCTGCAATGGCGCATCCAGCGCGGCTACGCCTTCAAGCTGAACCCGGTGCTGGAGCCGCTGGATCACATCGAGTGCCGGGATGCGGTGCTGGATACCGTTCGGGCTGAGCCGGCTCCCGTTCGGGCTGAGCCCCGCCCCGTTCGGGCTGAGCCCCACTCCGTTCGGGCTGAGCCTGTCGAAGCCCAGTGGCCGAAGGCCGATGCGGTGGTGGGCAACCCGCCCTTCGTGGGCGACAAGAAGATGCGCGCCGAACTGGGCGACGCCTACACCGAAGCCCTGCGCAAGGCCTACGCCGGCCGCGTGCCGGGCGGGGCGGACCTCGTGTGCTACTGGTTCGAGCGTGCGCGGGCCGAGATGGCGGCGGGGCGGCTGAAGCGGGCGGGCCTAGTAGCGACGAACTCGATTCGCCAGTCCACAAACCGTACGGTCCTGCAGCGCGTTCTCAAGCAAGTCCCGATATTTGAAGCATGGTCCGACGAGCCCTGGGTCAACAACGGCGCGTCGCTGAACGTTTCGCTAGTGTGCTTTGGCGAATCAGATGGTTCGGCAAGACTAGACTGAAGTTCCACCGCCGCCGGCCCAGATCTCCTTTATCCATCAACCACTTGCGATGGATTTCGGGTTTGGTTTTCTGACTACGGCTGGATGGCCTGTATCAGCGCCATGGCG
>JBIJAP010000526.1:0-2508 GCA_044345715.1 Rubrivivax sp. | reverse complement strand
ACGCTCTACGGCGTCCAGCAGACCGCGACACGCGACAGAGGTGCTCGAAATCAGTCAATCAGCCGCGCCTCCGCAGATCTTGGTCACCTTGGCGTGTTCGGCGATGTTCTGCCGCCCACGCTCCTAGGAGCGTTGGAGGCAGAAACCCGCCCCGGCCCTTCGGGTGGGCCGATCTCAGGACCTACGCGACTCAGCGCGGCCCCCCGTGACTCAAGCGCAGTAGAACCCCGCCACGCCATTGCTCGGAAACCTCGATGGCAAGGCCGGCATCTCGTTCAAGCGGCGGTGGGCGGTCGTGAAGAGGTACTTCGCCACGACGGCCGATGTCCTGGCCGAGACGAGACCCGCGTTGGCCGAATGGTTGCGGCGGGTCACCGGCCGCACGCGTGTTCAGCAGCCACTTCAGGCCTCAAGCCGTGCAGCTGAGGCGCGCGCGCGGGGCTGCCGGGGGGGCTCAGCGTCGCGACACGGATGGCTCGGGCCGGTGGGCCGGGCGGCGGTCGACGGCGGCTGGCATGGGCTCGTCGATCAGGCGGATGTTCTGCGCCAGATCACCCTTGGGGCCCTGCGTGAGTTCATAGTTGACGCGGCAGCCCTGCTTCAGGGTGCGGAAGCCATCCATCTGCACGGCAGAGAAATGTGCAAAGACGTCTGCTCCGCCGCCCTCGGGCTCGATGAAGCCGAAGCCTTTGGCATCGTTGAACCACTTGACTGTGCCGATTGCCATGCTGCCCCCTCAGAGCGCTTCAGAAACTGAGGGCCATTCTGGGTACGGGGCTGGAAAGTGTCAATCTAAATTAACACGTAGAATGATAAGGACAGGTTGACACTTGGTGGGCGCCCGATCTCCGAAGCGGACCGAGCGCCAACAAACCCCGGATCCGCCGTCAACTCCGTGGGATGGCCCGCACCGAACCGAGCGAGCATGTCAGCTTGAGTTCGACTTGGATCCCACCCGCCCCCACGCGCGCAACGGGGAGGCCACTCGATAGAATGCGGCATGCCCGAGGAAACCCCGCCAACCCCGAAGCCGCCCGCGGTAAGCCCGCGCGAGCCCGATGGCGTGGTAGTGGCCGAGCGCAAGGCGGCGAAGACCAAGCCGCCGGCGCTATATCAAGTGGTGATGCTCAACGACGACTACACGCCGATGGAGTTCGTCGTCATGGTGTTGCAGCGGTATTTCCACCGCGACATCGACACTGCCACGCACATCATGCTGCTCATCCATCACGATGGCCGTGGTGTCTGTGGCGTGTATCCGAAAGACGTCGCTGCGACCAAGGTCGAGCTGGTGCTCACGGCAGCCCGCCGTGAAGGGCACCCCCTGCAATGCATTATGGAGGCCGCATGATCGCCCAAGAGCTTGAAGTCAGCCTGCACATGGCCTTCGTCGAGGCGCGCCAGCAGCGCCACGAATTCATCACGGTCGAGCACCTGCTGATGGCCCTGCTGGACAACCCGTCCGCCGCCGAAGTGCTGCGTGCGTGTGCTGCCAACATTGAAGACCTGCGCAAGAGCTTGGCCACTTTCATCAAGGAAAACACGCCCACCGTGGGCGGTACCGAAGAGGTGGACACGCAGCCCACGCTGGGCTTCCAGCGCGTGATCCAGCGCGCCATCATGCATGTGCAGAGCACGGGCAGCGGCAAGAAAGAGGTCACCGGCGCCAACGTGCTGGTGGCCATCTTCGGCGAGAAGGACAGCCACGCCGTCTACTACCTGCACCAGCAGGGCGTGACGCGCCTGGACGTCGTCAACTTCATCGCACACGGCATCAAGAAGTCCGACCCGCCCGAGCCGACCAAGAGCAATGAGAGCGGCGGCCCCGAGGGCGAAAAGGAAGAAGGCACCAGCGGCAACAACGACGCCAAGGGCTCGCCGCTGGAGCAGTTCACGCAGAACCTGAACCAACTCGCGCGTGACGGCAAGATCGACCCTCTGATCGGTCGCGAGCACGAGGTCGAGCGCGTCATCCAGGTCCTCTGTCGCCGGCGCAAGAACAACCCATTGCTGGTGGGCGAAGCCGGCGTGGGCAAGACAGCCATCGCCGAGGGCCTGGCTTGGCGCATCACGCAGGGCGAGGTGCCCGAGGTGCTTGCCGACGCCACGGTGTACTCGCTCGACATGGGCGCGCTGCTGGCCGGCACCAAGTACCGGGGCGATTTCGAGCAGCGCCTGAAGGGCGTGCTCAAGCAGCTGAAGGATCACCCGAACGCGGTGCTCTTCATCGACGAGATCCACACGCTCATCGGCGCGGGCGCGGCCAGCGGTGGCACGCTGGACGCCAGCAACCTGCTGAAGCCGGCGCTGAGCTCGGGCGCCATGAAGTGCATCGGCGCCACGACCTTCACCGAGTACCGCGGCATCTTCGAGAAGGACGCTGCGCTGTCACGTCGCTTCCAGAAGGTCGACGTCATTGAGCCCACGGTCGAGCAGACGGTGGAAATCCTCAAGGGCCTGAAGAGCCGTTTCGAAGAACACCACAGCGTCAAGTACGCGGCCGGTGCG
>JBIJAP010000525.1:0-2521 GCA_044345715.1 Rubrivivax sp. | reverse complement strand
CACACCCAGCACGCGCGCCACCTCAACGAAGCAGCGCACGGCGGCCGCGTCCAGCGGGTCGTCGATCAGATCGCGGATGAACTGGCCGTCGATCTTGATCAGGTCCACGCCCAGGGTCTTGAGGTAGCCGAACGACGAGGCCCCGGCGCCGAAATCGTCCAACGCCACCCGCACGCCCAACACGCGCACCTGCTCGATGAACACAGCCGCGTCGGCCAGGTTCGTGACCGCGGCCGTCTCGGTGAGCTCCAGGCACAGGCGCCCGCACAGCGCCGGGCCTGCCGCTTGCAGCATCTCGATGGCCTGACGGTGAAAGGCCCGGTCGCCGATGGACTGGCCCGAGAGGTTGATGGACAGCAGTTCCAGCCCGTCCAGCCCGGGTTGCAGCAGCAGGTGGTCCAGGGTACTGCGCAGCACCCAGCGGTCGATCCGCGCCGCGAGGTTGAAACGCTCCGCTGCCGGCAGGAAGGCGCCTGGCGGGATGAGGCTGCCGTCAGCGTCGCGCAGCCGCAGCAGGATCTCGGCGTGCAGCCCCGTCTTGACGGCTTGCAGCGGTTCGATGCTCTGGGCGTGCAGCTCGAAGCGGTTGTCGTCCAGCGCCTGCTCCAGCCGCGTGGCCCACTGCATCTCGCCATGGCGGGTGCGCATGGCCTGGTCGGTGTCGAACCAGGCATGCACGCGGTTGCGCCCGGCCTCCTTGGCGGCGTAGCACGAGGTATCGGCCGCCTGCATCACCGAAGCCGCGGTCGCCCAGCGAGTGTCCAGCGGCACCAGGCCGATGCTGGCGCCGATGCGGAAGCGGCGGCCGTCGTGGACGAAGCGGAAATCGTCCATGCGCTCGCAGATCTGCTGCGCCACCCGCTGCGCCTGCTCGGCCGTGCAGTGCTCGAGGATCACCGCGAACTCGTCACCCCCCAGGCGAGCCAGCGTGTCGCGTGCGCGCACCACTTCGCCGAACAGCTTGGCCGCCTGCTGCAGCAACTGGTCGCCCACCGAGTGGCCGCAGGCGTCGTTGACCAGCTTGAACTGGTCCAGGTCGATGTACAGCAGCGCGTGCTCGCTGCGGTCTTCGTGGGCGCGGTGAACCACCCGGCGCAGCCGGGCTTCGAACTCGGCCCGGTTGATTAGCCCGGTCAGTGCATCGTGGGTGGCGCGGTAGTTCATCTCGCCGCTCAGGCGGCGCTGCTCTGTCACGTCGTGGAACACCAGCACGACACCCAGCACCTGCCCGGCTTCGCTGCGGATCGGTGAAGCCGAGTCCTCGATGCCGAACTCGTCGCCATCGCGCGAAATCAGCACCGTGTGGTTGGCCAGACCCGCCACCCTGCCCTGGGTCAGGCAGGTGGCGACAGGGTTTTCGGTGGGCGCACGCGTTTCTTCGTTGACGATGTGGAACACCTGGGCCACCGGCCGCCCCTGGGCCTCGGCGCTGGGCCAGCCTGTCATGCGCTCGGCCACCGGGTCAAGCCAGGTGACGCAGCCTTGCGCATCGGTGGTGATGACGGCATCGCCGATGGACTGCAGAGTCACGCGCAGCAACTCGTGCTGCTGCGCGAGCTCGTCGCGCGTGGCCTCCAGCGCCTGTTGCTGGGCCCGGCGCTCGGTGATGTCGTGGAAGGCGCCCAGCAGCCGCACGGGCTTGCCGTCCTCGAATTCGGCATGGCCCACGGCGCGCACCCAGATGCGGCGCCCATCGGCCGGGATGAAGGGCAGCTCCAGGTCCCAGGGCGAGCCGTCCTGCATCGACTTCTCGACCGCCGCCTGGATGACCGGCCGCGCCTCGGGAGCGTAGAAGTTGATGGCCTCGTCCAGCCGGGGCCGATAACCCGCCGGCACGCCGTGGATGCGGCAGGTTTCGTCCGACCAATGCGGCACGCCGGTGGCCAGTTCCAGCACCCAGCCGCCCACCTGGGACAAAGAGCCGGTGCGGTTGAGCAGCCATTCGCTGCGCCGGAGCGCTTCTTCCTGCGACTTGCGCTCCGAGATGTCCAGGTGGGTGCCAAACATCCACTCGGGATGGCCGTCGGGGGTGCGCGTGAGCACGCGGCCGCGGTCAAGCACCCACACCCAATGGCCATCACGGTGGCGCATGCGGGCCTCG
The DNA here is from genome assembly GCA_044345715.1 of Rubrivivax sp. GTDB lineage: Bacteria > Pseudomonadota > Gammaproteobacteria > Burkholderiales > Burkholderiaceae_C > Rubrivivax. The sequence goes on along the minus strand of JBIJAP010000525.1, from coordinate 420 downwards.
CACTCGTAGGCCTCGGTCTCGCCGGCAAAGTGCCGATGCAGCAGCACCGCCGACTGCGTGAGGTCGTCGGGCTGGCACAGGTCGGTCCAGGTCTGGATCGTCGTCGGCATCAGTTCGTCCAGCGAGCAGCCGACGATCTGCGCCCAGCGCTCGTTGAAGCGGGTCTGGCCGGTCTGCACATTCCATTCCCAAGTGCCGGCGCCGGTGCCCTCGATGATGGCCGCCAGGCGTCGCCTTTCTTCGTCGAGCCGGCTTTGCTGGGCCAGTCGCTGCGTCACGTCTTCCACCGACCCGACGAAGCCCAGGCGTTCGCCGCCGTCGCCGACGACCTGCCGTGCGATGGCCCGCACGTGCCGTACGCTGCCGTCGGGCTGCCGCACGCGGAACTGCATGTCGAAGTCGGTTTGCGCCTCAGCGCTG
>JBIJAP010000099.1:0-9904 GCA_044345715.1 Rubrivivax sp. | reverse complement strand
TCACGAAACTGCTACAACGCGGCCCATGATCACCGTTCACCACCTCGAAAACTCTCGTTCGCAACGCGTGCTGTGGCTGCTCGAAGAACTCGGCACGCCCTACACCGTGAAGCGCTACGCCCGCCACCCGAAGACGATGCTCGCGCCGCCCGAGCTGAAGGCCGTGCACCCGCTGGGCAAGAGCCCCGTCATCAGCGACGACGGCACGGTGGTGGCCGAAAGCGGCGCCATCGTCGAGTACCTGTGCGAGGTGCACGGCCAGGGCCGCGGTCAAGGCCGTCTGAAGCCGGCTGCCGGCACGCCCGAGGCGCGGCGCTACACCTACTGGCTGCACTTCGCCGAAGGCAGCCTGATGCCGCCGCTGCTGGTGGCGCTGATCTTCGCCAAGGTGCGCAGCGCGCCGGTGCCCTTTTTCGTCAAGCCCATCGTCAAGGGCATCGCGGCGCAGGTGCACAAGGCCTACATCGACCCCAACGTCAACAACCTGCTCGCCTTCATGGAAGCCGAGCTCGCCACGCGCGAGTGGTTCGCGGGCGATGAGTTCACGGCCGCCGACGTGCAGATGAGCTACCCGGTGGAAGCCGCCGCCGCCGGCCGCGCCGGCTTCAGCGCGCAAAGCCACCCGAAACTGCACGCGTGGCTGCTGCGCTGCCAGGCGCGCCCGGCCTACCAGCGCGCCTTGGCGGCCGGCGGGCCCTACAGCGTCATTCCGTGAGCCGCGCGCGGAACCAGTCGGGCATCGGCGCCGAGCGCTTGGCCGCGTAGTCGGTCCACACCGTGCGCGCGCCGCCTTCGGCGTAGACCACGCCAGGCTCATCTACGCGTTCGATGGTGTGGAAGGTGTCGAAGCTGCTGCGCCCCGGGTTCGCCACGCTCATCGTGACGCGGATGTCGCCGGGGAACTCCAGCTGACGCAGGAAGTTGCAGAAGGCATTGATGATCACGGGCCCCGCGGTCGACAGCTTGGGGTCGACGCCGACCAAGAAGACCCAGTCGAGCCGGCAGACCTCCATGTAGCGGAAGTAGAGCGTGTTGTTGATGTGGCCCATGGCGTCCATGTCGCCCCAGCGCAGCGGCATCACCATCTCATGCACGCGGCGGGCGCCTTCGGGCAGCACGAAGCGCAGACCGGCCACCACACCTTCCGTTCGCCCTGAGCCTGTCGAAGGGCCTGGCTCCGGCACCTCCGCTCGCCCTGAGCCCGTCGAAGGGCCCTCCTCGGCACTCACCGGCTTCGCCAAGCTCAGCCCGAACTGAGAGGCCTCGGTCAGCAGCTGCACCCACCTCGCCTCACGCTCCCCCGGCGACCGCGCCAGCTTCAGCACCCGCGCCGGCTCCTTGCCGGCCAGCTCGTCCAGGAAGCCCTCCACCGAGGAGATGTCGACAAAGCGGTGCAGCCGCTCGGCGTTCAGGCGCAACTCGGCCGCCGTCTGCGGCCCGCGCAGCATCAGCACCGCCAGCAGCGCCACGCTCTGCGACGGCAGCCCCAGCACACGCCCCATGTTGTGCTCGAAACGCACGACGCGGCTGCCGCTCACTTCGACCACCAGATGCAGGCGCTTGAGCTCGTCCAGCGCCACCAGCACCTCGGCCTCGGCCAGCTCCATCACCGGCTGCCTCGCCGTCTTCTGGTTGCAGCCGGCCACCAGGGAGTTCAGGCTCAGCGGGTAGGTGTCCGGCACGGTGGCCGCCTTCTCCACCAGCACCGCGAGCACGCGGGCCTCGACCGCACTCAGCTCTCGCATCGCAGTCTCAGATCGCTTGCCCGTCGTCGGCGGTGATGATGGCGCCGTTGACGAAGTGGCTCTCGTTGGCGCACAGCATCATCAGCACCGCGTTCAGGTCCGACGGCTGGCCCACGCGCTGGCGCGGGAAGCTCTTCACCAGCTTCTGCCCGGCCTCGGTGTGCCAGACGTGGTGGTTGATCTCGGTGTCGATGTAGCCCGGGCAGATGGCATTGACGTTGATGCCGTGGCGGCCCCATTCCAGCGCCATCACGCGGGTCATGTGCACCGCCGCCGCCTTGCTCATGCAGTACACGCCGATGTTGGGCCAGGCCTTCAAGCCGGCCATCGAGGAGATGTTGACGATGCGCCCGCCCGTGAAGGTGCCCGGTGCCTCGCCTTTGCTGCGCGCGATCATGCGCTTGGCCACCGCCTGGGCCACGAAGAAGGCACCGCGCACGTTGGTGTCGAAGGTGCGGTCGTAGCTGTCGGGCGTGGCCTCGGTGAGCTTGCCGGTGCTGCCGACGCCGGAGTTGTTGACGAGGATGTCGATGGCGCCCATCTCGGTCTCGGCATGGGCCACGGCCGCGGCGATGCTGTCGGTGTCGGTGACATCGAGCCCCACCACGTGCGCGTCGCCGCCGAGCGACTCGATCTCGGCGCGCAGCGTCTTCAGCCGCTCGATGCGGCGCGCCGCCAGCACCACGCCGGCACCCGCCGCCGCCAGTGTCTTGGCGAACTGGGCGCCGAGCCCGCTGGACGCGCCGGTGACGAAGGCCACGCGGCCGGAGAGATCGAGGGTGTAGGCCATGTTGGGGTGATGCAGTGCGTTGTGGAGCGGGGCCGCCGACGCCAGGCACCTGAGCAGCACCCGCGGGCAAGACCGGGTCGACGATAGCAGGGCGCAAAGACGCGCCGGGCTCGGGCATCATCGGCCGTCCATGCTGATGATCCGCCACCTGTCGAAGCGCTTTTCCGAAGTGCCGGTGTTCACCGACGTGTCGCTTGATCTGGCCGCCGGCGAGTTCGTCGCGCTGCTCGGCGAGTCGGGCGTCGGCAAGAGCACGCTGCTGAACTGCGTCGCCGGGCTCGAAGACGCCGACCGCGGCGAGGTGCACATCGCCGGCACGCCGCTGGCCACGCTCGACGAGGCCGGCCGCGCCGCACTGCGGCGGCAAAGCCTGGGCTTCGTGTTCCAGGCCTTCCACGTGCTGCCGCACCTGACGGTGGCCGAGAACGTGGAACTGCCGCTGCGCCTGCTCGGCCGGCCCGATGCCGAACGCGTCGAGAGCCTGCTGCAGGCCGTGGGCCTGGGCGGGCTGGGCGCGCGGCTGCCGGCGCAGCTGTCGGGCGGGCAGCTGCAGCGCGTGGCCATTGCGCGGGCGGTGGTGCACGCGCCGCGGCTGATCCTGGCCGACGAGCCCACCGGCAACCTCGACCCCACCACCGCCGAGCGCGTGCTCGGCGTGCTGCGCGAGCAAGTGCGCGGCAGCGGCGCGGCCTGCCTGCTGGTCACGCACTCGGCGGCGGCCGCCGCGGCGGCCGACCGGGTGCTGCGGCTCACGCCAAACGGCATCGAAGCGGCTGCGCCGTGAGCCTGTCGCTGCTGCGCCTGCTGCTGTGGCGCGAGTGGCGCCACCACCCCTGGCGCCACGCCACCGCGCTGCTGGCCGTGGCGCTGGGCGTGGCGCTGGCCTGGTCGGTGCACCTCATCAACCAGTCGGCGCTGGCCGAGTTCAGCGCCGCCGTGCGGGCGGCCAACGGCGACGCCGACCTCTCGCTGCGCGGCGCGAACGTGCCCGAGGCGCTGTTCGAACGCGCCGCACTCGACCCCGCCGTGGCGCTGGCCAGCCCGGTGCTGGAAATCGACACCACGCTGCGCCGCGGCTACGGCGGGGCCAATGGCCCGGGCGCGGCCCGGCGCATCCCCGTGCGCGTGATCGGCCTGGACCTGCTGCGCGCCGCACCGCTGGCCCCGGCGCTGTTGCCGCAGCCGCTGGACGGCGCCGATCGCTTTGCCGCGTTCGACCCCGATGCCGCCTTCCCCAACGCGGCGGCGCTGGCCGCCTTGGGTGCAGGTGCCGGTGCAGGTGCCGCACCCGACACCCTGCGGCTGCAAAGCGGCCCCGGCTACGTGGCGCTGCGCCGCGCCGGCAGCGTGGCCGCCGGCGGCACGCCCGTGGTGGTGATGGACCTGGCCGGCGCGCAAGGCCACTTCGGCGCCCTTGGCCGGCTAACGCGCATCGACCTGCGGCTGCAGCCCGGCACCGACACCGCGGCGCTGCTGCGGCGGCTGGCGCTGCCGCCGGGCGTGACGGCGGCCACCGCGGGGGCCGACGAGCAGCAGGTGTCGAACCTGTCGCGCGCCTACCGCGTCAACCTCACGGTGCTGGCGCTGGTGGCGCTGTTCGTCGGCGCCTTCCTGGTGTTTTCGGTGGTGTCGCTGAGCGTGGCGCAGCGCACGCCCTCGCTGGCCTTGCTGGGCGTGCTTGGGCTCTCGGCCCGGCAGCGGCGCGGCCTCGTGCTGGCCGAGTGCGCGGTGCTGGGCGCGGCCGGCGCGCTGCTGGGCCTGCTGGCCGGCGCGGCCATGGCGGCGGCGGCGCTGCGCTGGCTGGCAGGTGACCTGGGCGGCGGCTACTTCCCCGGCATCGCGCCGCGGCTGCAGGTGGGCGGCTGGGGCGTGGCGGTGTTCTTCGCGCTCGGCCTCGAGTCGGCGCTGGTGGGCGGCTGGTGGCCGGCGCGCCAGGCCGAGCAGCTGGCGCCGGCCCAGGCACTCAAGGGCCTGGGCAGCAGCAACCAGCAGGTGCCGCCGGCCTGGCCCGGGCTGGCGCTGCTGGCCGCGGGCGCGCTGGCCTCGCTGGCGCCGCCGCTGTTCGGCCTGCCGCTGGCGGCCTACGCGGCCGTGGCGCTGCTGCTGGTGGGCGGCGTGGCGCTGATCCCGGCCACGGTGCACCTGCTGCTGGCACGCTGGCCGCGGCCTGAAGGCGCGCTGGCGCTGCTGGCGCTGCAGCGCGCCCGCCACCAGCGCGCCACGGCCACCGCGGCGGTGGCCGGCGTGGTAGCCAGCCTGGCGCTGAGCGTGGCGCTCACGGTGATGGTGGCCAGCTTCCGCGACGGCGTGGCGCGCTGGCTCGACACCGTGCTGCCGGCCGACCTGTACGCACGCACGGCCTCCAGCAGCGCCGCCGCTGACCAGGCCTGGCTGCCCGAGCGCTTTGCCCGCGATGCCGCCGCCGTGCCCGGCGTGCTGCGCGTCGAGGCCGCCCGCGTGCAGCCCCTGGCCCTGGCCGAAGGCCGCCCGGCCGTGGTGCTGGTGGCGCGCCCGTTGGCGGACCCCGCTGCTGTGCTGCCGCTGCTGGCCGCGCCGCTGCCGGCACCGGCCGGCGCGGTGGGCGTGTTCGTCAGCGAGGCCATGGTGTCGCTGTACGGCGCCGAGGCCGGCGCGCCCTTCACGCTGCCGGTGCGCGGCGCGCCGCGCGCGGTGTGGGTGCGCGGCGTGTGGCGCGACTACGCGCGGCAGTTCGGCACCGTCGTCGTCGACAGCGCCGACTACCGCCGCTGGACGGGCGACGAGCGCGTCAACGACCTCGCGCTCTGGCTGGCGCCCGGCACCGCGCCGGCCGCCGTGCAGCAGGCGCTGCGCGAGGCGCTGCCGCACCCGGAGCTCATCGAGTTTTCGAGCAGTGCCGATCTGCGGCGGCTGTCGCTGCGCATCTTCGACCGCAGCTTCGCCGTCACGCACTACCTGCAGGCGGTGGCCATCGCCATCGGGCTGGTGGGTATCGCGGCCAGCCTGTCGGCGCAGGTGCTGGCGCGGCGCAAGGAGTTCGGGCTGCTGGCCCACCTGGGGCTGCGCCTGGGCGATGTCGTGCGCCTGGTGGCCGCCGAGGCGCTGGCCTGGGTGGCGGCCGGGGTGCTGATGGGGCTGCTGCTGGGGCTGGCGATCAGCCTGGTGCTGGTGTTCGTCGTCAACCCGCAGAGCTTTCACTGGACGATGGAGCTGGTGCTGCCGACGGGCCGCCTGGCGCTGCTGGCGCTGGCGGTGCTGACCGCCGGCGTGGCCACGGCGGCGCTCACCGCGCGCAGCGCGGCGCGGGCGCCGGCCGTGCGCGCCGTGAAGGAGGACTGGTGAAGCCCGCGCGGCGCGCCTGGCTGCTGGCGCTGGCCGCGCTGCCGTTGGCGGGCCACAGCGCCAGCCCCGCCACGACGGCCAAGAACGCCATCCCCGACGACGACCGACCCCGCCGCGACCGCGTACTGCAGTTCCCGCGCGACCACGGCGCCCACCTCGGCGCACGCACCGAGTGGTGGTACATCACCGGCTGGCTGGGCACCGAGTCCCGGCCCGTCGGCGGCTTCCAGGTCACCTTCTTCCGCAGCCGCACCGGCTTGGCCGCGGGCCACCCGAGCCGCTTCGCGGCGCGGCAGCTGCTGTTCGCCCACGCCGCCGTCACCTTGCTGGGTGGAGACGGCAACCCGGCGCCCGTGCACCTGCACGACCAGCGCATCGAGCGCTGGAACGGCGACCGGCAGGCGCCGCTGGCCGCCGCCGCCACCGACACGGCGCGCGTGCACATCGGCAACTGGCGCCTGGCGCTCGTTGGCGAGCGCTGGGCGAGCCGCATCCCGGCGGCCGACTTCAGCCTCGAGCTCGACATGACGCGCACGCAGCCGCTCCTGCTGCAGGGCGACGCCGGCTTCAGCCGCAAGGGCCCCGACGAGGCCGCCGCTGACCAGTACGCCAGCCACTACGTCACCGAGCCACAGCTCGCGGTGCGGGCCCGCGTGGGCGTGAAGAGCCGCAGCTTGCTGGCGACGCAAGGCCGCGCCTGGATGGACCACGAGTGGAGCGACGAGCTGCTGCACCCCGAGGCCGTGGGCTGGGACTGGATCGGCATCAACCTGCTCGACGGCGGCACGCTCACCGCGTTTCGGCTGCGCCGCAGCGACGGCACGGCGCTGTGGGCTGGCGGCTCGCAACGCGGCACCTCGGGGCCGGCGCGCGCCTTTGCGCCCGCCGAGGTGCGCTTCGAGCCGCTGCGCCGCTGGCGCAGCCCGGCAACGGGTGTCAACTGGCCGGTGGAGTGGCGCGTCGACACCCCCGCCGGCCGCCACGTGGTGCGCGCGCTGGCCGATGCGCAGGAACTCGACAGCCGCGCCAGCATCGGCGCGCTGTATTGGGAAGGGCTGTCGGAGTTGCTCGACGAGAGCGGCCGCCGCGTCGGCCTGGGCTACCTGGAGCTCACCGGCTACGGCAGCGCCTTGCGGATCTGAGCCCGCAGCGGATCAACGCCGCGCGCGCGGCTCGCTGCGCCAGCCGCCGGCAGCGCTGAGCCGGCCCAGGTCGACCGGCGCGGCACGCACGCAGTTGCCACCCGACTGGCGCGAGGCGAGCACGGCGTCTTGCGCGTCGTCGATCAGCGACTGCAGGTTCAGGTGCGCAGGCCGCAGGTGCGCCACGCCCACGCTGACGGTGATGCGCAGGGGCCGCGGCACGCCATCCTGCTGGAACGGCACTTCCATCTGCTCGCTGCGCTCGCGGATGCGCTCGGCCACGTCGAGCGCGCCGGTGGCATCGGCCTGGGCCAGGAAGACGGCCATCTGGGCGTCGGAAAAGCGCGTCAGCAGATCGGCACCGCGCAGCGTGGGCGCGGTCAGGCGGATGAGTTCGGCCAGCACGGCATCGGTGGCATCGCTGCCGCGGCTTTCGGACAGCCGCGCGAAGCGGTCGACGTCGACCAGCAGCAGCGCCGCCCCCGTGCCGTAGCGCCGGGCGCGTGCCCATTCGCGACCGGCCAGTTCCAGGAACAAGGGCCGCGCCGCGCCCAAGGGGCTGTGCAGCGTGCCGCCGACCATGGCCGACGGGTCGGCGCGCTGCAGCAGCCGCTGCCAGGCCAGCGCCGCCGGCGCCACCGCCGCGGCCACGCCCACCAGGGCACCCAGCGGCGCGGCCCAGCCCGGCGAGCCCAAGCTGCGGTCGACGAACCAGGCCACCAGCGCCGCCAGGCCCGCCGCCGCCGTGGCCACGCCGGCCACGGCCCACGGCAAAGGCAGCCGCGAGCTGGGCGCGGCCCCGTTGGCCGGCGCCAAGGGGGCGGGCTGGGTGGGTTGTGAAGGGAGTGTCATCTAGAACAAAACGGCTTCCCCTATTCGACCACATTCGGCCTCGACTGAAGCGCCCGAACTGCGGGGCTCTGCACGCTGCGGCCGATTTCGACCGCCGACCCCGCATCCCGGGTGGGTGCCGCGGCGGCGCGCATAGACTTCCAGCCATGCCCGTGGACTCTTCTCGCCCGGCGGCCAAGTCGCCGCGTTCGCTCTCCGGCCTCGTGCCCTTCGTACGGCCCTACCGCGGCATCGTCGTGCTCGCGGGGGTGTTCCTGGTGATGGCCGCCGTCAGCACGCTGGCCTTCCCGGTGGCGCTGAAGCAGCTCATCGACCAGGGCTTCATCGCCAGCGACCCGGCCGAGCGCGTGATGGCCATGCGCGGCCACTTCCTGGCCTTGTTCGGCGTGGCGCTGGCACTCGGCGTGTTCTCGGCGTTGCGCTTCTACACCGTCAGCTGGCTCGGCGAGCGCATCACGGCCGACCTGCGCAACGCCGTCTATGGCCACGTGCTCAAGCAGAGCCCGGAGTTCTTCGAGAGCACGCGCACCGGCGAGGTTTTGTCGCGCCTGACCACCGACACCACGCTCGTGCAGACGGTGGTGGGCTCCAGCCTCAGCATGGGCCTGCGCAACGTGGTCATGGGCGCGGGGGCGCTGATCGCGCTGATCGTCACCAACCCCTGGGTGATGACGCAGGTGCTGGGCCTGCTCGTGCTGGTGGTGCTGCCGAGCCTGTACTTCGGCCGCCGCGTGCGAAAGCTCAGCCGCGCCAGCCAGGACCGCGTGGCCGACAGCAGCGCCATCGCCGCCGAGGTGCTGAACGAGATTCCGGTGGTGCAGAGCCACGTGCAAGAGGGCCGCGAAGCCGAGCGCTTCAACCGCAGCACCGAAGAAGCCTTCATCACCGCGCGGCGCCGCACGACGGTGCGCGCGCTGCTGGTGGGCTTCATGATCACCGCCACCTTCGGCGCGCTTCTGTGGGGCCTGTACCAGGGCACGCAGGCGGTGGTCGACGGCCGCGTCAGCGCCGGCCACCTGGGGCAGACGGTGGTGTTCGTGATCATCTTCGTCGGCGCCGTGGCGGTGCTGTCCGAGATCTACGGCGATCTGCTGCGCGCCGCCGGCGCCACCGAGCGGCTGATGGAGCTGCTGGCCACCTCGTCGCCGGTGGCCGAGCCGGCACAGGCGGTGGCGCTGCCGCCGGCGCGCCACGGCTCGTCGGTGTCGCTCGACGGCGTGAGCTTCCACTACCCCTCGCGCCCACAGACGGCGGCGCTGGCCGAGCTTTCGCTGCACGTGCGCGCCGGCGAGACAGTGGCGCTGGTCGGCCCCAGCGGCGCCGGCAAGAGCACGGTGTTCCAGTTGCTGCTGCGTTTCTACGACGTGCAGACCGGCACCGTGCGCCTCGATGGCGTGCCGGTGCGCGACGCGAGCCTGGCCGAGCTGCGCGGCCGCATCGGCCTGGTGCCGCAGGACAGCACGGTGTTCTCCACCAGCGCGCTCGAGAACATCCGCTACGGCCGCCCCGAAGCCTGCGACGCCGAGGTGCACGCCGCCGCGAAGGCGGCCTTTGCCGACGACTTCATCCGCGCCCTGCCCGAGGGCTACGACACCTACCTGGGCGAGCGCGGCGTGCGCCTCTCAGGCGGCCAGCGCCAGCGCGTGGCGATCGCGCGGGCGATGCTGAAGAACCCGCCGCTGCTGCTGCTCGACGAAGCCACGAGCGCGCTCGATGCCGAGAGCGAACGCGTCGTGCAGCAGGCACTGGAGGCCGCAATGGCCGACCGCACCACCATCGTCATCGCACACCGCCTGGCCACCGTGCTGAAGGCCGACCGCATCGTCGTCATGGACGCCGGCCGCATCGTCGACATTGGCACCCACGCCGAGCTGGTGGCGCGCGGCGGGCTGTATGCGCGGCTGGCGGCGATGCAGTTCGGCGCCGACACCATCGAACCTCCGCAACACGTTCCTCTGCTGGCTCCCGCAGCCCCTTGAGCGCACCGATGAACAGGCCCATCCGATCGCAGTACGAAGACTTCATGCGCCATGTGGCCGAGCACGGCGTGGCCA
>JBIJAP010000524.1:0-2529 GCA_044345715.1 Rubrivivax sp. | reverse complement strand
GGCGACGTGGCGGCTGACAAGAGTCACCAAGAACCGGGGGCGTTGCAGGGCACCGCCGCGTGCGCCCAGATGCGGCAGTCGCGGCGGCTGCCAGGCAAGTGCCTAGGGTCATCCATCACTATTCGGAGCTTTACATGTCCACTATCAACACCAACCTGATCTCGCTGAACGCCCAGCGCAACCTCAGGGCCAGCCAGGGCGACCTGGCCACCTCGATCCAGCGCCTGTCGTCGGGCCTGCGCGTCAACACCGCCCGCGATGACGCCGCGGGCCTGGCCATTGCCGAGCGCATGAACACCCAGGTGCGCGGCATGAACGTGGCCCTGCGCAACGCCAACGACGCGATCTCCCTGTCGCAGGTGGCCGAGGGCGCGCTGGGCAAGACCGGCGACATCTTCCAACGCATGCGCGAGCTGGCGGTGCAGGCCTCCAACGGCACCAACACCGACGCCGACCGCGCCAGCCTGAACAACGAGTTCGTGCAGATGGCCCAGGAAGTGACGCGCACGCTGAGCGGCACGCAGTTCAACGGCAACAACATCCTCGCATCCACCGGCAGCAACGACTTCCAGATCGGTGCCAACAACAACAGCAACATCGACCGCCTGTCTTTCAGCAACTACAACTGGTCGGGCACCACCAACATCACGGCCGTCACGGGCACGGCCATCATCACCGGCACGTCGACCCCCACGATGCAGATCACCAGCGCGGCCAGCGCCCAGTCGGCCATCGCCAGCATCGATACGGCGCTCAACGAGATCAACAGCCAACGCGCCACCTGGGGTTCGCGCCAGAACCGCTTCGAGAACGTGGTGTCCAACCTGATGTCGGCCGTGGAGAACCAGGCCGCCGCGCGCGGCCGCATCGTCGATGCCGACTACGCCGCCGAGACGGCGAACCTGTCGCGCGCACAGATCCTGCAACAGGCGGGCAACGCCATGGTGGCGCAGGCCAACCAGTTGCCCCAGCAGGTGCTCAGCCTGTTGCGCTGATCGTCGCGCCGGCGGCACGCCGGCCCGCGCGAAAAGGACTGCGCCCGCCCCCGGCGGGCTCGTTGCCTGGCGGCTGCGAACTGACCCCGTTCGGCAGCGCTTTTCGCGCGACCTCCTTTACGGACACGGCTGCAACATTCGGTGGCGCGTTTCGGTGCCTCGGCAACGCGATGCGCCCACCGAACCACCCGCCGTTCCTTGAGGAGAGCCGCCGTGCCCCAGACGATCAACACGAACCTCGTATCGCTCAATGCGCAGCGCAGCCTGGCGGCCAGTCAGGGCCAGCTGTCCACCTCGATGCAACGCCTGTCATCGGGCCTGCGCGTCAACAGCGCCAAGGACGACGCCGCCGGCCTGGCCATCGCCGAGCGCATGAACACGCAGGTGCGCGGCATGAACGTGGCCATGCGCAATGCCAACGATGCCATCTCGCTGTCGCAGGTGGGCGAAGGCGCTCTGGGCAAGGTCAGCGACATCTTCCAGCGCATGCGCGAGCTCGCGGTGCAGGCCGCCAACGGCACGAACAACGCCGAAGACCGCCTCAGCCTGGACCGCGAGTACCTGCAGATGGCGCAGGAGGCGACGCGAACGCTGGGCGGCACGCAGTTCAACGGCGTCAGCATCCTCGCATCGACCGGGACCAACACCTTCCAAATCGGCGCCAACAGCAGCAGCCTGATCGACCGCCTGACCATCGACAACTTCAACTGGTCCGGCGCGACGACCATCACCAACGTGGTGGGCACTGCGGTGATCACGGGCACGTCCACGGCGCCCACCGCCATCACCGACGCCGCGGGCGCGCAGACGGCGATCACGGCCATCGACACGGCCATCAACGCCGTGAACAGCCAGCGCGCGACCTTCGGCGCCGTGCAGAACCGCTTCCAGAACGTGATCTCGAACCTGATGGTGGCGAGCGAGAACCAGTCGGCCGCGCGCAGCCGCATCATGGACGCCGACTACGCCGCCGAGACCGCCAACCTGTCGCGTGCGCAGATCCTGCAGCAGGCGGGCAACGCCATGGTGGCCCAGGCCAACCAGCTGCCTCAGCAGGTGATGAGCCTGCTGCAGCGCTGATCACGGTCGTTCACGATCCGTCACACGCCAGACTCAAGTTCCGGTAGGCGGGGCCGATACAGGGCTCTGAGGGGGCATCCGCCACCTCTCGGGGCCCTTTGGTCTTTCCATCGGCCCAGTCCCGTCCAAGGAGAAAACCATGCCCGCCATCACCTCTCTGGGAATCGGCAGCGGTGTCGACATCAACACCATGGTCGACCAACTGGTTGCCCTGGAGCGGCGGCCATTGAGCCAGCTGCAGAGCCAGGCGCGCGAGCTGCAGACGCAGGTCTCCAGCTTTGGGCAGCTATCCAGTCTGTTCAGCGGCCTGCAGACGGCCGCGAACCGCCTGACAGACAGCTCGCTGTGGACGCAATCCAAGGCCACCAGTTCCGACGAGGCGGCGGTGCAGGTCATTGGCGGCGGCAACGCGGCAGCGGGCAGCTATGCCGTCAGCGTCGACGCGCTGGCCACC
>JBIJAP010000103.1:0-9665 GCA_044345715.1 Rubrivivax sp. | reverse complement strand
AGCGCGTCGATCAGGTGACGGATCAGCGCCAGGCGGCCGCGCCGCTGGTCATTGAAGTCCACCAGCGTCCACGGGGCATGCCGGGTGTGCGTGGCTTCCAGCATGCGGTGGCGGGCCTCGGTGTAGGCGCCGTAGCGGCTGCGCGCCTCCAGGTCCACGGGGCTCAGCTTCCAGCGCTTCAGCGGATCAGCCAGGCGCTCGGCGAAGCGCTGCTCCTGCTGCGCCTGGTCGACCGTGAGCCAGTACTTGAACAGCAGGATGCCGTCGTCGACGAGCATCTTCTCGAACACCGGCGCCTGCTTCAGGAACGCGGTGGTCTGCTCGGGCGTGCAGTAGCCCATCACGGCCTCGACGCCGGCGCGGTTGTACCAACTGCGGTCGAACAGCACCAGTTCGCCGGCACTTGGCAGGTGCGTCACGTAGCGCTGGAAGTACCACTGCGTGCGCTCGCGGTCGTTGGGCTTGGGCAGCGCCACGACGCGGCACATCCGCGGGTTCAGCGGATGGCTGATGGCGCTGATGGCGCCGCCCTTGCCGGCGGTGTCGCGCCCCTCAAGCAGCACCATCAGGCGGCGCCCGGTGTGCTGCAGCCAGCGCGCCAGGATGTCGAGCTCCAGCTCGAGTGGCGCCAGTTGCTCCAGGTACTCGGCCTTGCCCATGGACTTCGAGGCCGACTTGGGGCCCGAAGCCGATGCCGGAGCGGCCTTCTTCGGCTTCTTCCTGCCGTCTGTCTGGGCCTTGGCCATGGCTGCCGCTCCGGTGTCGCGCTCGCGCAGCGCGCGGCCAGTCTGGCCGCGCGCGCCGGGTCGCGTCAAGCGGGCTCGGCCTGGCTGAGGCGGAACACCGACACCGCCTCCAGCAGCTGGGCCGCCTGCTGACGCAGGCTCTCGGCTGCGGCCGAGCTCTGCTCCACCAGCGCCGCGTTCTGCTGCGTCGTTTGGTCCATCTGCGTGACGGCCTCGCCGATCTGCTGCACGCCGGCGCTCTGCTCGGCGCTGGCCGAGCTGATCTCGGCCACGATGGTGTGCAGCTGCGTCACGGTGGTCTCGATCTCCTGCATCGTCTGCCCCGCCTCCGACACGCGGCGGGCGCCGGCATCCACCCGCTCGGCGCTCTCGGCGATGAGGGTCTTCACCTCGCGGGCGGCGGCGGCGCTGCGCTGCGCCAGGTTGCGCACCTCGCTGGCCACCACCGCGAAGCCGCGGCCCTGCTCGCCCGCACGGGCCGCCTCGACGGCGGCGTTGAGGGCCAGGATGTTGGTCTGGAACGCGATGCCGTCGATGGTGCCCACGATCTCGGCGATGCGGCGCGAGCTCTGCTCGATGCCCTGCATCGTGCCGACGACATCGCTGACGACCGCGCCCCCGCGGCGTGCCACCTGGGCGGCGTCTTCGGCCAGGCGGCGCGCCTCCCGCGCCTGCTCGGCGTTCTGGCGCGCCGTGCTGCCGACCTGCTCCATTGACGCCGCCGTCTGCTGCAGCGCGCTGGCCTGCTCTTCGGTGCGCTGGCTCAGGTCCTGCGTGCCCTGGGCGATTTCCGACGAGGCGTTGGCCACCCCGTCGGCGTCGCGGCGCACCGCGGTCACGGTGCGGCTGAGGCTGTCGCGCATCTGCACCAGCGCCGCCATCAGGCTGGTGTGGTCGCCGGCGCGCAGGGCGATGCGGGTGTCCAGTCCGCCCGCGGCCACGGCGTGGGCCAGGGCGGCCGCGTCGGCCGGCTCGGCGCCGAGCTGGCGCATCAGGCCGCGACTGAGCGCCCAGCCCAGGCCCGCGGCCGTCGCAACGCCGGCCAGCACCACGGCGAGTGTGGTCGCCAGCAAGGTGTCAAAGCGCGCGTTGGCGCTGGCGTATTCCTGCGCCGCGACCTCGATCTGCAGCTGCACGAGCTTCTCGTTGCCCTTCGACAGCGCCTTTGTGTGGCGCGACACCGCGCCGTTCATCAGCGCCTTGGCGCCGCCCCAGTCGCCGGCCTGCAGCGCCGCGGTCAGCGGGTCGACTCCTTCGCGGCGGTAGGTGGCCTCGGCCGCCTCCAGCGCGCTGGCCAGTTCCTTCTCTTCCGGCGTCAGGAAGGTGGCCCGGTACGCTGCCCAGGTGGTGGCGTGCTCCTTGCGGCGCTGCGCCTCCAGGGCCACCGCCTGTTGCACCGCCGCGCTCTCCTGCTTGGAGACCGCCTCGTGCAGCGCGTCCTGCACGTCGGCGTGCAATTGCTGCAGGTGGCTGAGCTGGCCCATCGGCACGACACGGTCGTCGTACACCGTCTTCAGCGACTGGTTGGTGGCCGACAGGCCGAACAGGCCCATGGCCCCGACTAGGGCGAGCAGCAGGACGAGTACGCCCGTGGTCAGGGCAAGGCGGGTGGAGACTTTGAGTGCATTCATGGTCGGCAATCAATCGAAGCGGGCCTGAGGTCGACGAACAGCCAGAGTGGCTGCCTGCCGGGCATGGCACAAATGATAGAGTCGTTTCCGACGGCGTGCAGCTTCTGCCGATTCAAAGTGAGAGTTTTGTCACTTTACCGCGATTCATCCGTGACAGGTGCTGGTCCAGGGCCGGCCAGGCCTGCTGGCACGCGGCGATGTCGGGGGCGGCTGCGGCGTTTTCGAGCGCGAGGGCCAGGGCCCGGCCTTGCGCGTCGCCCAGGGTGGCCAGGGCCCCCTTCAGGCTGTGGGCCTGCCGATGCACGGCCGGCCAGTCGGCCGCCTGCAACGCGGCGGCGAGAGCCTGGCGGTCGAGCACGAACTGCTGCAGGGCCTGGTCGCGGAACGCGCCGTAAAGGCCGGCATCGCCGCCGAACAGCTCGCGGATCGCGTGGCGCTCCACGTCGCTGAAGGCGGCCGTCGACTCGGTTGCAGGTGCGGTTGCGGGTGCGGGTGCGGGTGCGGTCGTCGCCATGGGCCGCGGCCCGGCCGCGTGCGCCAGGGCCTGCATGACGCAGTCCTCAAGCTCCAGCACCGACACCGGCTTGTCGAGTTCGCGCCAGACGTCCAGGCCCTCAAGGCGGGCGCGTGTCGTGGCGTTGAGGCCAGCGCTGAACACGGCGAGCAGCGCGCCTGCCCGGAGCGCCGGGTCGGCCACCAGCGAGGCCAGCAGCTCGAAGCCGCTTTCGCCGGGCATCATCAGATCCGTGATCAGCAGCGCTACCGGGCCCTGGCGCAGCAACTCGCGCGCCGCGGCCGCTTCGGCGCAGGTCAGCACCTCGACGGGCAGGTCTTCCAGGACGAGCCCGACGAAGCGGCGGATCGAGGGGTCGTCATCGACGCAGACGATGCGCGGCCGCGGCGCTGGCTTCACTCCCGCCTCGGGGCGGCGTCGCTCGGTACCAGTGCCTGTGCCAGCAGCGCCGGCAGCTCGACGGCCAGCCGCGGCTTGGGCACCACTGGCAGGCCTTCCAGTGCAAAGGCGTAGGGCTCGAGCGCCGCCCCTTCGAGAGAGGTGACGACGATGAGCCGGCTGCGCGCAAAGGCCGGGTGTGAGCGCAGCCCGGTGATCAGGGTCGCGCCATCGATGCCGGGCAGCAGGATGTCCACCAGCAGCACCTCGGGCTCAAGCTTGCCGGCCATCGCGATGCCGGCAATGCCGTCGTCGGCCAGGTGCAGCTCGACTTGGGGAAAGCGGGCCTTCACGAGCAGCGTCACGAGGTTCTGGAAGTGGCGCGAGTCCTCGATCAGCAGCACACGGGGCCGGCGGCTGGCCGGCGCCGCGGCGGCCGGTGGATGGGCAGTCCATGCGGCGGGTGCTCCCACCGGCGGCCCCAGCGGGGCCGGTCGCGAGACGCCGCTGCGGCGGTCGGCCAGCCAGCAGTCGACCGAAGCGCGGCTGATGCGGCGGTGTCCGCCGGGTGTCTTCCAGGCTTCGAGCTCGCCCCGGTCGACCATCAACTGCACCGACCGCACGGCCAGGCCCAGGCGGCGCGCCACCTCGACCGTGGTGCAGTCGTCGGCGGCGACGGGCTCGTTCGGGGGTGTTTGCATCCGTGCGATTCTGCCGGTTGAAATGGCTTTTCAGCAAATCGGCCGAAATGAAAATATCATTTCTCTCATAATTTAATCTATTGAGACGTAACGCGCACTTCCATGCACAAGATCCTGATCGTCGAAGACCACGCCGACATCCGCCGGCTGATCCGCATGACGCTCGAATTCGAACCCGTGGAGATCCACGAAGCCGCCGACGCCGACACCGGCCTGGTCGCCGCCCTGGCACTGAGGCCGGAACTCGTGTTGCTCGACGTGATGATGCCCGGCACGCTGGACGGTCTGGCGCTGTGCCGCGCACTGCGGGCCGAACCCGCCTTGGCCAAGGTGCCGGTGGTGATGCTGTCGGCGCGGGGCACCGCCGCCGACCGCCAGGCCGGCCTGGACGCGGGCGCCAACGCTTATCTCGTGAAGCCCTTCAGCCCGATGCAGTTGCTCGAGCTGTCGGGGTCGCTGCTCGGCACGACGGTCTGAAGGGCGGCACCGCCATGAACACGCAACCGATGACGTTGCACCTCGAGCCCGCGCCCGCCAGGGACAGCCGCTGCTTCACCGACGACGCCGGCGCGCAGATGGAGGCGCTGGTGGCCGACTTCGGCCGCATGTATCGCGAACGCAACGAGGCGCTGCGCGAGGTCGCGCAGGCCCACCTCGAGGCGCTGCTGCGGCTGTCGCGCGCCGCCGAGTTCCGCGATGACGATACCGGCGTGCACATCGTGCGCATTGGCTTCCTGGCCGGGGCGCTGGCCCTCAAGCTGGGCCGGCCTTCCGACTGGGCGATGCTGCTGCGCCAGGCCGCGCCGATGCACGACGTCGGCAAGATCGGCGTGCCCGATGGCGTGCTCAAGAAGCCCGGCCGTTTCACGCCCGACGAGCGCGCCGAGATGAACAAACACCCGCGCATCGGCGCCGAGATCCTCGGCCGCTCGCGCATCCCGCTGTTCCAGCTGGCCGCCGAAGTGGCGCTGACGCACCACGAGCGCTGGGACGGTGGCGGTTACCCGGCCGGCACCGCCGGCGACGCGATTCCGCTGTCGGGCCGCATCGTCGCGGTGGTGGACTTCTTCGACGCGCTGACGATGGACCGCTGCTACCGGCCGGCGCTGTCGGACGAGGTGACGCTGCAGATGCTGGCTGAGCAGAGCGGCGCCGCATTCGACCCCCATGTTGTCGAGGTGTTCCTGGCTCAAGCCGACGAGATGATCGCGGTGCGCGACGCCGTCAACCACCGTGGCCTGGGATTCGGCGACTTGTCCGCCGATCTTGGCTTCTGAACCCGGCCACACTTCAACTTCACGCCGAGTACCGTCATGCGAACCCCATTCTTCGTCGAACGTCTCCGCCGCACGTTCACCTCTGTGGCCGCTGGGCTGGCCACGGCGGCGGCCGTGATGGCGGGCGTGGTCGTTCCTGCGGTTGCGGGCGCCAACCCGGTGCTCGAGCGCGTGCGCGCCGCCGGCACCGTGCGCGTGTGCATCTGGCCCGACTACTACGGCATCAGCCTGCGCAACCCGCGCACCCAGCAGCTCGTGGGCCTGGACATCGACCTCTCAACCGAGTTCGCCCGCGACCTGGGCCTGAAGCTGCAGCACGTGGACTCCTCGTTCGCGACGCTGATTGCCGATCTGGAGGCCGACCGCTGCGACGTCGCCATGTTCGCCGTCGGCATGCTGCCGCAGCGCATGGAGCGGCTGCGCTTCTCGCGGCCCTACCTGCAAAGCGACATCTACGCCATCACGACCAAGGGCAACCGCGTCGTGCAGCGCTGGGAAGACATCGACAAGCCTGGCGTGGCCGTCGCGGTGCAGGCCGGCACCTTCATGGAGCCGGTGATGGCCGGTGCGCTGAGGCAGGCCCGGCTGGTGCGCGTCTCCCCGCCGGCCACGCGCGAGCGCGAGCTGGAGGCCGGCCGCGTGGACGTGTTCATGACCGACTACCCCTACAGCCGGCGCCTGCTCGACAACGCCGACTGGGCCACGCTGATTGCGCCGCCGCAGCCGTTTCATGTGCTGCCCTACGCCTACGCCGTGAAGCCGGGCGACGCGGCCTGGCTGGCGCAGGTCGACGAGTTCGTCGGCCGCATCCAGCGCGACGGTCGGCTCGAAGCGGCTGCCCGCCGCCACGGCCTGGCGCCGATCGTGCGCTTGAAGTGACGCGCCATCCTGCTCGGCGCATGGCCCCGCACCGCCTGGTGGCGGTGGTCGGTGCCGTGGTCGGCAGCCTGCTGGCACTGGCGCTGGCGGCCCTGGCCTGGGTCGACCAACTCGCCCACGACGCGCGGGTGCAGGAGCAGACGGTGCTGATGGCGCGGGTCTTTGCCGACCATGCCACGCGCAGCATCGACTCCGCGGCGCTGGCCGCCGCCACCGTGGAAGACCTGCTCGAACGCAACGTCGAGCCCGACAGCCCCGAGGTCATCGGTGCGATGTCGCAGACTCTCGTGAACCTGCCGTTCCTGCGCGGCATGGCCGTGATCGACAGCCAGGGCCTGGTGCTGGCATCGGCCGACGCGGCCGAGCAGGGCATCGTGATCGACCTCGCCGTGCTCGGCCCGCAGCCATCGGGCCGGCAAGCGATGCTGGGGGGCTTCGTGCCGGCACGCCGGCTGGCCGACCTGCATCCGGCGCATGCCGCACCGGTGGCGCGCGGCGTCGGCTTCGTGCCCTTGCTGAGCACCACGCGCCGCACCGACGGCCGCGAGCTCATCGTGGTGTCGCTGGTGAACATCGACGCTTTGCTGAACTTCCAGCAGGTGACGATGGGCGACGAGCGCATGGCCTCGGCCCTGCTCGGCTATGGCGGGCGGCTGCTGGGCGCCACCCAGGCGGTCCAGCGCAGCTCGGGCGAGGACCTGACGGCGCTGCCCCCCTTCGTGAAGTTCCTGCCCGCGCGCGAGCACGGCAGCTGGACGGGCGCGGGCCTGCGCCGCGGCGTGCAGATCGCGTCGTTCCGCACCTCGCGCAGCTGGCCGCTGCTGGCGTGGGTGGAGTTCGACGAAGACGCCGCCCATGCGCAGTGGTGGCGCGACAGCCAAGGCCGCCTGTTCGTGGGCGTGGGTGTGCTCGCGGTGACCTTCCTGATGACGCTGCTGGCGGTGCGCAGTCTGCGCGCCCGTGCGGCCACGCAGGCCCGGATTGCTGAGCGCGAGCGCGAGATGGGCGCCACGCTCGCCGGGCTGCAGGAGGTGGTGTTCCGCTGCGATGCCAACGGCCTGCTAGTGTTCGTGAACCCCGCCTGGGAGCGGCTGACCGGTCGAGCCGCGGCCTCGTGGAACGGCCTGCCCTTCGTCGACGCCGTGGCCGAGGCCGATCGCGCGAGGGCCGGCCGTCTGCTCAAGGCTTTGCCGACGGACGGGCCGGCCCAGACGCTGGCGCTGTCCCTGCTGGCCGCCGACGGCCGTGGCCTGCCGCACGAGTGCACCGTGACGCCCCTGCCCCGCGATGCCGGCTTCGTGGGCAGTGCCGTCGACGTGACCGAGCGCCTGGAAGCCCGGCGCCGGCTGCAGTCGCAGCTCGCGTTCACCGAGATGCTGCTCGAGAGCAGCCCGCTGCCGATGTCGGTGGTGGGGCGCGACCGCCGCTACCGCATCGTCAACCGCGCCTGGGAGGCCTTCAGTGGCCGCCAGCGCGAGCAGGCACTCGGCGCCCCGGTGGGCCTGCACCTACCGCCGACAGAACGCCTGGAGCACGAGGCCCGCGACGCGCAGGTTTACCGCACCGGCGAGCCCTTGCGTTACGAGGCGCGCGTGCCCCACGCCGACGGCTCGATGCGCGACGTGGTGATCGAAAAGCGCGCGCTGCCGGGAGTGGAAGGCAACGAGCCCTCGGGCATCCTGGCCGTGATCATCGACGTGACCGAGTTCCGCGAGGCCGAGCGCGCCACGCGCGAGGCGCGCGACGCCGCCGAGGACGCTTCGCGCGCCAAGAGCGAGTTCATTGCCAACATCAGCCATGAGCTGCGTACGCCGCTGCAGTCGATCATCGGCTTCTCGGAGCTGGGCCTGCGCCGCGCCAGTGAGCAGGTGCGCCTGGCCGCGATGTTCGATGACATCCACGCCTCGGGCCAGCGCATGCTGGCCCTGGTGAACGACCTGCTCGACGTGGCACGAATCGAGAGCAGCGTCGGCACGCTGCACCTAGAGCGCGGCGACATGCGCGCGCCCGTGCGCGAGGTGCTGCGTGAACTGCAGCCGCTGGCGGCCAAGCGCGGCGTGGCCCTCGTCGATAGCTTGTCCGAGGCGCCGATGACCGCCAAGCTGGACCCGCTGCGTTTCCAGCAGGTGGTGCGCAACGTGGTCGCCAACGCCATCCGCTTCTCGCCGGAGGGTGGGCAGGTCGAGATCGGCGCCGATGTCACCGACGTCGGCGAGTGGCGGCTGGGCATCGCCGACCGCGGCCCCGGCATCCCCGAAGACGAACTCGAAGGCGTGTTCGAGGCCTTCGTGCAGAGCAGCCGCACCAAGGACGGCTCGGGCGGCACTGGCCTGGGCCTGGCCATCAGCCGCACCATCATGCAGGCGCACGGCGGTCGCATCACGGCCCGCAACCGCGACGGTGGCGGCTCGGTGTTCGAGATCGTGCTGCCGGCGCGCAGTGGCGACACGATGCCCGCGACGCTGCAGTAAACAACAAGGCCGCCGGCCCTGGCGGGGCGGCGGCCTGCTCGGAGCGACGGGCCGAGGGCCCGTGCGGCGCCTACTTCTTGCGCAGCTTCTGGATCGCGGCCAGCTGGGCGGCCATGGCGGCGAACTCGCCCTGGGCAGCCGCAAGGTCGATGTCGCTCTTGGCGTTTTTCATCGCCTCTTCGGCCAGCTTCTTGGCCTCGGTGGCCTTGGCTTCGTCGAGGTCGTGGCCGCGGATGGCGGTGTCGGCGAGCACCGTCACCACGCCCGGCTGCACCTCGAGAATGCCACCGGCGACGAACACGAACTCTTCCTCGCCGTTGTCGGCGCGCTCGATGCGCACGGCACCGGGCTTGATGCGGGTGATCAGCGGCGTGTGGCGCGGCAGGATGCCGAGCTCGCCGTTTTCGCCCGGAAGGGCCACGAACTTGGCCTCGCCGCTGAAGATGCTCTCTTCAGCGGAGACGACGTCGACGTGAATGGTGTTGGCCATGAGAACTCCGTGTAACCCGCTTACGCGCTGAGCCTGTATCCCCGTTCGCGCTGAGCCTGTCGAAGCGCCGGTGGGGCGCCTGGGCTTCGACAAGCTCAGCCCGAACGGAGGAAATGGATCAGTTGATCTTCTTGGCCTTCTCGAAGGCTTCGTCGATGGTGCCGACCATGTAGAACGCCTGCTCGGGCAGGTGGTCGCACTCGCCGGCCACGATCATCTTGAAGCCGCGGATGGTTTCCTTCAGCGGCACGTACTTGCCCGGCGCGCCGGTGAACACCTCGGCCACGTGGAACGGCTGGCTCAGGAAACGCTGGATCTTGCGCGCGCGCGCCACGGCCAGCTTGTCCTCGGGGCTGAGTTCGTCCATGCCCAGAATGGCGATGATGTCGCGCAGCTCCTTGTAGCGCTGCAGCGTGGCCTGCACGGCGCGCGTGGTGGCGTAGTGCTCTTCGCCGACCACGTTGGGGTCGATCTGGCGGCTGGTGCTGTCCAGCGGGTCCACGGCGGGGTAGATGCCCAGCGAGGCGATGTCGCGGCTCAGCACCACGGTGGCGTCGAGGTGGGCGAAGGTGGTGGCG
>JBIJAP010000523.1:0-2531 GCA_044345715.1 Rubrivivax sp. | reverse complement strand
GGCTGCTGGTGGGCGGCTTCGAGCGCGTGTTCGAGATCAACCGCAACTTCCGCAACGAAGGCATCTCGGTCCGCCACAACCCCGAGTTCACGATGATGGAGTTCTACGCGGCCTACTGGTCGCACGTGGAACTGATGGACTTCACCGAGGCCATCCTGCGCCATGCCGCGCGCGCCGCCACGGGCTCGGCGCGCGTGCACTACGCCGGCAAGGCCGTGCACCTGGACGAGCCGTTTGCGCGGCTGTCGGTGAAGCAGTCGCTGGTGGTGCACGCCGGCCTGAGCGAGGCCGAGGCCGGCGACACTGCGCTGCTGCGCACGCGCATCCTGGCCGCCGGCGAAGAGGCGCCCGCACACTGGACGCTGGCCGAGCTGCAGTTCGGCCTCTTCGAAGCCGTGGTCGAGGCGCAGCTCTGGCAGCCCACCTTCATCGTCGACTACCCGGTGGAGGTGAGCCCGCTGGCGCGCGCCTCCGACGCCGACCCGTCCATCACCGAACGCTTCGAGCTGTTCATCACCGGCCGCGAGTTCGCCAACGGCTTTTCGGAGCTCAACGACGCCGAAGACCAGGCTGCGCGCTTCCAGGCCCAGGCCGCCAACAAGGAAGCCGGCGACGAAGAGGCGATGTACTTCGACGCCGACTTCATCCGCGCGCTCGAGTACGGCATGCCGCCGGCGGGCGGCTGCGGCATCGGCATCGACCGGCTGATGATGCTGCTGACCGACAGCCCGAGCATCCGCGACGTGATCTTGTTTCCGGCGCTACGGCGCGAGGGCTGACGGCGCCATGGCCGCGCCTGAGCGTCTGCAGGCGTTGCCACAGATCGAAGCCGCGCTCTGGCGCGAGCTGTCGCGCGCGGTGCGCGACCGCCATCACGCCTGGCGCGTGGCCACGCTGGCCACGGTGGCCGCCAGCGCCGATGGCGTGCAGCCCGAGGCGCGCAGCGTGGTGCTGCGCGACTGCGACCGCGACGCGCGCCGCCTGCTCGTCTACACCGACGCGCGCAGCGCCAAGGCCCACCAGGCCGAGCGCCGG
The DNA here is from genome assembly GCA_044345715.1 of Rubrivivax sp. Taxonomy (GTDB): domain Bacteria; phylum Pseudomonadota; class Gammaproteobacteria; order Burkholderiales; family Burkholderiaceae_C; genus Rubrivivax. The sequence continues at coordinate 1,496 of JBIJAP010000523.1, read as the reverse complement.
CCGCAGGGCGTGCTGGTGCTGTGGTCGGCGGCGCTGGGCTGGCAGCTGCGCCTGAACGTGGCGCTGGTGCTGCACACCGGCGGGCTGCAGGTCTCGTCGCGCTGGGCGCAGCTCAAGCTCACGCCGGCGGCGCAGGACTACCTCTCGCCCCTGCCGCCGGGCACGCCGCTGGCCGACACCCCTGAAGCCACGCCCGAACGCCATAGCCGCGGCCACTTCGCGGTGCTGGAGTGCCAGGTGCAGAGCACCGACTGGCTGGAGCTGCACCGCGAAGGCCACCGCCGCGCCCGCTTCGACGGCGATGGGGCGCGCTGGATCGCGCCCTAGCGGTGCTGCCAGTCGGGCTTGCGCTTGGCCACGAAGGCGGCCATGCCTTCCTTCTGGTCAGCCGTGGCGAACAGCGAATGAAACAGCCGCCGCTCGTAGCTCACACCGTCGGCCAGCGTGCCCTCGAAGGCGCGGTTCACGCACTCCTTGGCCATCATCACGCTCGGGCCGCTCATGGCGTTGATGGCGTCGGCGGCGGCCAGGGCCTCGTCGAGCAGCTTGTCGGCCGCCACCACACGGCTGACAAGCCCGGCGCGCTCGGCCTCGGCGGCGTCCATCATGCGCGAGGTGAGCACGAGGTCCATCGCCTTGGCCTTGCCCACCGCGCGCGGCAGGCGCTGCGTGCCGCCGGCACCGGGGATGATGCCGAGCTTGATCTCCGGCTGGCCGAACTTCGCCGTCTCGGCCGCGATGATGAAGTCGCACATCATCGCCAGCTCGCAGCCACCGCCCAGTGCAAACCCCGCCACGGCCGCGATGACGGGCTTGCGCACGCGGCGGATGGTCTCCCAGTTGCGGGTGATGAAGTCCTGGTTGTAGGCCTCGTCGAAGGTCTTGGAGGCCATCGCGCCAATGTCGGCGCCGGCCGCGAAGGCGCGCTCGCTGCCGGTGATGACGATGCAACCCACGGTGGCATCGGCATCAAAGCGCAACAGCGCCTCGCCGAGCTGGTCCATCAGCTCGTCGTTCAGCGCGTTGAGCTGCTTGGGGCGGTTCAGCGTGATCAGCGCGGTGCGGCGCGGGCCATCGCCACGAATGTCGGTGAGGATGTGGGAATCGATCATCGGGCGGCTAGTCGTTTGGGGGGGTCGCACTGAAATGCGGAACGACTATACGGCCGCACCGGGTAAGCTTAGCGAAGGCTTGGCCTAGCTTATGGTCCACCCGGCGGCTATCTTCCGCGCTGTTCCACGCTGGCCCCGACTGCTGCTGCGCCCTTTTATTCGATGCCGCTGATCTACCGCAAGACCGCCAAGGGCCTTACCGAAATCGAGACGCGGGCCCACCGACTGCCGCCGCGTCTGCGCAGCGCCCTCATCCTCGTCGACGGCCGCCGTGACGTGAACGACCTCAAGCCGCTGATCACGCAGCAGGCCGAAGAGACACTGTCATCGCTCGCCGAGCAAGGCTTCATCGAGGCTGTCAGCGCAAGCGCCCGATCTGCATCG